>CALELH010000048.1 GCA_937902595.1 uncultured Myxococcales bacterium | reverse complement strand
CAGAGGGCGGCGCAGGTGGCGCGGGTGCAGAGGGCGGCGCAGGTGGCGCGGGTGCAGAGGGCGGCGCAGGTGGCGCGGGCGCAGAGGGCGGCGCAGGTGGCGCAGGCGGCGCGGGCGCAGAGGGCGGCGCAGGTGGCGCGGGTGGAATGGCCGCAGCGGAGACCATTGAGATCAGCGGTCGCTTCGGAGATGGCGCCGGGATTCACATGATTTCAGCGGAACAATGGACCCAAGAATACGAGGGGTCTGCTCCAGCTGTTTTCCGAGTGTTAACCGCCGACAACGAAGGGCGCTATGCCATCGCCCAGAACGCTGCGGAGAATGAATTCAATCCTAGTCTATTTAGCCGTTTTGACTGGCACTGGACGAATGAGGGTCTCTACTACTGCCAGAGTGCATATAACGCAGAGAGCGCTCAAGAGGCAGAGAACGCCCCTCGGCCAGACGATGAAGAGCCGAGCATGAGCGGGTGTGGCGGCATGTTTCCTTGGAGTTTTCTTACGCCTACGGCAGCGGTCGTAGTTCAGGGAGATTTCACCGATAGTGGTATGGGGATTCATGGGATTACTCAAAACACTTGGTCGCAAACCTATGGTGAAAGTACGAGTCACTTCATCTTTACGCAGGTCTTAACTGCGGAGAATGGTGAGAGCGGTCGACTCGTCGCGAAGAACGGCCTCCAAAACGAATTCAATCCAGGGTTGTGGAGTCGGTTCGATTGGACATTGGTCGATGGAAGCTATTGGTACTGTCAAAGTAGCTACGCTGCGATAACTGCAGAGGCTGCTCTCGAGGAGGCAGCTGCGGACGACTCTGACGTCGCGAACTCGGGGTGTGGGGGAGCGTTTGCTTGGAGTCAGCTTCAGCAGCAGGCACCCTAGGCGGTGCTTAACTAATCTTGCGCTCTAATGATTCTACGTCAGTGCGGGTCGTGACGTTTGATTCAAGAGCGCGATCTACTTTACGGCAAGCCGCGATGACCGTGCTGTGATCTTTGCCGCCGAATCCTTTCCCTATTTGAGGGAAGGATGCCTGAGCATGCTTGCGGCAAAGATACATCGCTATGCTTCGAGCATGGGCGATCGCTTGGTGTCGTCGTTTACCGCACAGCTCTGTAATAGAGACGCCGAAATGCTCAGCTACGAGCTTGATAATCGCGTCGATGCTGACATTACGAGACGGATGGTCGAAGAGATCCCTTAAGACCTCAGCGGCGAAATCGACAGTGAGGTTTCTCTTATTAAAGCTCGCGAAGGCTGAGATTCGGATCAAAGCACCTTCAAGCTCTCTTACGTTCGCGCGGATTAACTGGGCGAGGTAAAAAGCGACCTCATCTGGAAGGCCTATACCATCGCGTTCTGCCTTTCCTTGAAGTATGGCGACGCGCGTCTCAAATTGAGGAGGCTGAATATCTGTCAACAGCCCCCATTGAAAGCGAGACCGCAACCTCGACTCTAGTCGAGGAATCTCTTGTGGAGTTCGATCGCTCGTCAGAACGATCTGCTTCTGTGCACCATGCAGAGCATTAAATGTGTGGAAGAACTCCTCTTGGGTGGCTTCTTTGCCTGCGAGAATATGCGCGTCGTCCATAAGTAGAACATCGCAGCTACGACGATATCGATCTCGAAGGCTATCCATCTCCCTACGTTGGATACTCTTGATCACCTGGTTCGTGAATTCTTCGGCGCTGATATATAGGATCCGCGCTCCAGGATTATTCTTACGAATTTCGTGGGCGATGGCGTGGAGCAGGTGGGTCTTGCCCAGACCTGTGCCCCCGTAGAGGAACAATGGGTTAAATGCGTTGGATGGATTCTTAGCGACTGCGATCGAGGCGGCGTGAGCCATTTGGTTGGCGGAGCCTACGATGAAGTTCTCAAAAGTGTAGTGAGGATTTATCGGGAAGGCAGGAAGCGGGATCAGCTCCTCAATAGAGTCAACTTGAGCGTGAGAGCGTCTATCGTCTTTCTGGGGACTCACCTTGGCTGTGACTGTGGCTGGATCGGCTGTCACAATCTCTACGGTGATCTCTCGATCGGCGGCCTCTTTGACAGCGCGTTGGAGGAGATCGAAGTAATGATCGCGGATCCAATCAGCGAAGAACGCGTCGTCGACCTCAAGGATCATACGACCATCTGGGCTTTCAGCTAGGCGAAGCGGCCGAAAGTACGTGCTGAAATTCTCGGCAGTCACCTGCGCTCGAATTGTAGCCAGCGCTTGCCCCCAGATGGCGTCCAATTGAATCCCCCCCTGCCCTCCCAGGCAGACTTATTCACAGAGTTATCCACAGTTTTGTGGAAACATTTCAGTGTTACTTTAATGTCGGTGATCGTCCCGAAACAACACAGGTGCTGCCCGGAATATTCTCATCTACTAACAGCCCGAATTCGCCCGCCGCAAGCCGTTTTTTCACCTTTCGTAAAAACGCAATGAAGTTGGGGGTTCACGACGTTCGGTCTGCGGCCTCTATAACGCGATCTATCCATTGATCCCACCACCCGCTATCGGCGGATCGTCCGATCTCCCTACCGCGGATTGGATGGGGTCCGAAGGAGATCGTTATCGCAAAAACAACATACCTTCTATGGAGACTGTTTTCGTCAATTGTATGAAGACCGTTTTCGTCAATTGAGAGGCCTCTTTTGGTGACGTTTCTTATACGTCTGACTGGCGATCCACGCCGCCAGATCACGATGATCATCAGAAGATCTCTAGCAGAGGTTGACATCCTTTGGTGCGATGTGGTTGTATTCCGCGCCTCTGGTCCGGGCGTATTCAGCCTGGCATTTGTTTATTTAGGAGCGGCAACGATGTCGAAGAGAACATTTCAGCCGAGTAATGTGTCACGTCGCCGAACCCACGGGTTCCGGTCACGCATGGCTACTAAGGCAGGGCGAGCCGTATTGAAGCGCCGGCGTCAAAAGGGTCGTAAGCGCCTGTCAGTGTCCACGTACCGCAAGTGAAATTTAGAGACGAGCGGTTTCCGAAGACCCTCCGGCTGCGCCGCAGAAATGAATTTCTCGGTGTTCAGAGGGGGCCCTTCAGGCTCGTCACTCAGCATTTCATTGTGTACGCGAGGCCAGCCGGTGATCGTGAGACCAAGTTAGGGATCACTGTCAGCCGTAAGGTTGGGCGTGCTCATCAGCGTAATCGGATTAAGCGCGTAGTGCGTGAGGTCTTTCGCAAGAGCCGTGCAGACATGCCTCGAGGTCTCAATGTTGTTATGGTGGCTCGACCTGGTCGTGGTTTACCTGGCTATGAGAACGTAGTCGACGAGCTCTTGCCGTCCCTGATTGAACTTAAGGGGCGGGTGGAGAAGCGGCAAGGGAAGCGGAACTCCTGATGGTAGCGCGCCTCGCGATAGCCTGCGTGCGGTTGTACAAGCGGTTTATCTCTCCGTTACTGCCACCGAGTTGTCGTTTCGAGCCGAGCTGCTCACAGTACTCAATTCAAGCATACGAGCGCTTTGGTTTTCTTGGGGGGAGCTGGCGAACGGCCTGGCGCCTGTTGCGCTGCAACCCTTGGACGCCAGGCGGTCATGATCCGGTAGAATCAGAATGAACGGCCCGAATAGCGAACCAGACCAGAAGAACCTGTTACTCGCCATCGTACTCAGCGCTGGCGTCTTGCTCATGTGGCAGGCAACTCTCCCCCCACCAGTGCAACAGCCGAGCGAAACGCCTGCTGCCAGCCCGACTACGGCGCCGGCTCCGGCGACGCCCACGGCTCAGGTGCCAGCGCAGCCAGGTGTTCAACCTGGACAAGGACAGGCCACAGGCCTTGTCGCGCCGACCTTCAGTAAGGCGGTTGTCGCGACTCTTGAGGTCGCCGAACACCAGGGGATAACGATCAGCAATGATGGAGGTCAGCTGGATAGCTGGACTCTGTTTGAGGACCAATATCTTGTTCCGGGTGTGGGGGATGGTCCGTCGAGTCCGTTCGTCTTCGTTCATAACCCCGCTGGACAGCTAGACAAGAGCCTCTTTATTCCTCCTCAGGTTGGGCTCACCTTTAATGGAAAGCAGAGCAGCGGCGAGTTTAAGGTCGCTCAATCAAACGCGACCTCTGCTCGTTTAGAGTGGACTGACCCAGTCACTGGAGTCATCGTCTCTAAGAGCTACTCCGTCAATGAGGCGCAGTTCACCGTCGACATGAAGTTGGGTCTGCGAAACCCTGGCTCGAACCCTGTCTCATATGGTCTAGACACGACGTTTCAAGCACTCCAGCGTGATGAAGATGCAGCCGGCAGCATGTTTATGCCGCCGATCCATCTCTACGAGTCGGTTTGTCAGAGATCTGACGATTTCGAGCGTATGGCCGCGACAGCGATCATCGAGGCCAAGGAGGACAATGATCCGACCGCGTTTAAGGATGGCATCAAGTGGGCCGGTGTCGACAACCGATATTTCATGACAGGGCTGGTGGTGCCAGATGGGAACATTGAAGAGTGTTCTTCTGATGCCGGTCCAGAGAAGGGCGCTCCTGGATTCACGCGATTGAGCAATAAGGTCAGTCTGGTTGGCGGGATGTTGCAGCCTGGTCAGTCCGTGGAGCGTACTCTCACTCTCTATGGCGGCCCCAAGAAGCGGTCGGAGTTAGACGCTCTGTCTGTCCCCATGACGAACGCGATCGATTTTGGGATCTTCTCGGTGATCTGTGTGCCGATGCTGTGGCTGATGGGCTTGTTCTACAGCTACATCGCCAATTGGGGGGTCGCGATCATCTTGTTGACTCTCCTGGTGAAGCTCATCACTTTACCGCTCACCATCAAGCAATACCGTTCTATGGGAGCGATGAAGAAGATTCAGCCGCTCATGAAGAAGCTTCAGGAGAAGCATTCAGAAGACAAGGTCCGGATGCAGCAAGAGATGATGAAGCTGTATAAGGAGCACAACGTCAACCCGCTGGCTGGTTGCTTGCCGATGCTCATGATGATGCCCATCTATTTTGCTCTGTATCGGACGATCTTCTCAGCTGTCGAGCTCTATCAGGCGGACTTCTTTCTCTGGATTAAGGATCTCTCCCAGCAAGACCCGTACTACATTACCCCGCTATTACTCGGTGTCTTGATGGTGATTCAGTTCAAGTTGAACCCATCTGCGGGTGATCAGATGCAGACGAAGATTATGATGTATGTCATGCCGGTGATGTTCACGGGGATGATGCTGTTCTTACCGAGTGGTCTTGTTCTGTATATCTTGGTGAATACGATACTTGGCATTTGTCAGCAGTATTACATCTATCGTCAAGCCGACGTGGCTGACGCTCAACCCGCGACTTGAGGACTGAATCATGACGGAAACAACAGCCCAAGACTCTGGACAGACCTTTTTGGAGGATCTGTTTGAGCATCTGGAAATGTCGGTGTCCATCGATTCCAAGAGTGAGGATGGGGAGTCTCTTGTCTACGAGATTACGGGTGATATCGCCCGTTTGAAGCGAAGCCCGGATTTAGTCTCAGCCATCACCCTTTTGACCTCACAGGCGGCCAGTAGGGCGTCAGGAGAGCGCGCGAGTTGCTTGCTCGATGTCGGTGGGACATTCGAAGCGCGCAGAGCTTTGCTCGCGACCGCAGCCGAGGACATTTCAAGAGCGGTTGCCGCGACAGGGCGCCGCGCTGTGATAGATAGCCTCTCGTCCTCAGAACGCCGGATCGTTCACACGCACCTTCGTGATGATGACGCCGTAGCGAGCAGGAGTGAGGGTGAGGAGCGCGGCCGCCTCCTTATTGTAGAGCGCACATAGGCCCGGTCCCTCAGGGAATTTATCTTCGTTACCGCGCCCTTTTTCATAGAGTTTTCTAGCTCATCAGCTTGGATATATAGACGACTTTTGCGCGAGCGGAAGACTCGGTTTGCCGATGGTCGGTCAGAGGGACCACGCGCCAGGTGAAGGTGCTGAAAACAATGCACTTTTTGTAGCGCTCGGGGCCTTGTTGAACGGCCCCTCTCCGTGATATCTTTCCGCCCGGTTAAGATCCGCCCAATTTTTGTGTTTCGGAGAACGTAATGAGCGAGTTTACCCCCGGTTCCGAAGGGACCGATGCGGACGGTTATAGCGCAGACAGTATCAAGGTGCTGAAGGGCCTAGAGGCTGTTCGTAAACGACCGGGTATGTACATCGGTGATCCGAATGATGGAACGGGTCTTCACCAGCTCGTGTACGAGGCTGTCGATAACGCGATCGATGAGGCGCTCGCTGGGTATTGTGACCAGGTCTCGGTGGTGCTGCATTTAGATGGTAGCTGCACTGTAGAAGATAACGGTCGTGGTATCCCGGTCGGTATGCACGCGGAAGAGGGCCGCAGCGCAGCGGAGGTCATCATGACCGTCCTCCACGCGGGTGGTAAGTTCGATGACAACTCGTACAAGGTGTCCGGTGGCCTTCACGGAGTCGGTATCTCCTGTGTAAACGCCCTTTCTGACACCCTGACAATGGAGATTAATCGAGACGGTTCATTGCATCGGCAGACCTACCAAAGGGGAGAGCCGGATGGACCGTTGGCGGTGATCGAGCCCTCCAAGACGACAGGGACTCGTATCCGCTTTAATCCAGACGCTGAGATCTTCGTCGAGAATAACGAATTCAGCTTCGACATCCTCTCACAGAGGCTACGTGAACTCTCCTTCCTGAATAAGGGAGTGAAGATCGTCATTTCCGATGAGCGGGGAGAGGGCAAGCGACATGACTTCAAGTACGAAGGGGGCATCGCTTCCTTCGTAGAGCACTTGAGTAAGAACAAAGCGCCACTTCACGTCGAGCCTGTCTATTTCACGCAGGTCGTAGATGACATAGAGGTTGAGGTGGCGATGCAGTGGAACGACTCCTATCAGGAGAACATTTCCTGCTTTACCAACAACATTAGAAACCGAGATGGTGGAACGCACCTGTCCGGTTTCAGGGACGCCCTGACGCGTACGGTTAATACGTATGCTCAAAATGAGGGGCTCACCAAGGGTCTAAAGTCGAGCTTGTCCGGAGACGATATCCGCGAGGGTCTTGTTGCTGTGGTCAGCTGCAAGGTTCCGGACCCTAAGTTCAGCAGTCAGACGAAGGACAAGCTGGTCTCATCTGAGGTTAAACCAGCTGTACAGACGTCTGTCGCGAATCGTTTAGGTGATTGGCTGCTGGAGAACCCGGCGGCCGCTCGTGGAATGATTAATAAGGCGATTGGCGCCGCGCGGGCCCGTGATGCGGCTCGTAAAGCCCGTGAGCTTGTTCGTCGCAAGGGAGCGTTGGACTCGGCCGCTCTGCCAGGAAAGCTTGCTGATTGCCAAGAGAAAGACCCTGCAAACTCTGAACTCTACCTGGTGGAGGGTGATTCTGCGGGTGGTTCAGCCAAGCAGGGTAGAGATCGCGCTACTCAAGCGATCCTACCTTTGAGAGGCAAGATCCTAAACGTTGAGAAGGCTAGACTAGATAAGATGCTGTCCAGTCAGGAGATAACCACGTTGATCACGGCTCTAGGGACCGGGATAGGCGTGGACAACTTCGATCTCGCGAAGCTTCGCTACCACAAGATCATCATCATGACCGACGCGGATGTGGACGGCTCTCACATCCGTACGCTCTTGCTGACTTTTTTCTATCGTCAGATGCAGACCATCATCGACAAGGGATACCTCTACATCGCACAGCCTCCGCTCTTTAGAGCAAAGAAGGGTAAGCAGATTAGGTATCTCAAGAACGAAGCTGCGATGGAGGAGTTCCTCATTGAGGGGGCGACTAAGAGCGCGGTGGTCACGAATAGGGAAGGCGGAACAATCGAGGGTGATCACCTTCGGAACATTCTGACTAAGCTCAGCCAGCTTTATAGTGAGCTCGGCCTAATTCAGCGTCGCGGTGATCCTCGTGTATTTGAAGGCCTCATCTTTGCCGGTGTTCTTGACCCTGAGAGCTTTGATGACAAAGGAAAGGTCGAGGAGATGGCGGAGGTGCTTCGCAGCTTCTTTGACGAGGCCTACCTTGATGAAATCCCCGTTCGATTCTCTGTCGAGAAGTTTGAGCCTATCGTCTCCACCATCCCCGTTGTCGCTGATGAAGAGACGGATGAGGACGGCCTCGAGGTGGCTGCGGGGGCGGAAGAAGCTCAGGTCGCTCCTGAAGCTGAGCTGATCGTGGAGGAAGAGGTTGAGGATCCCGGCTGGTCGCTGGTCGTTGAGTCACGGGTCTCCGGAGGTGAGCGTCGTACGGTCGTTGATCGTCGTTCAGCTTTGGCACCTCATACGGACCAGGCTCGCAAGATCTATGAGCAAATCAGTCCAACGCTACAGGCTCCATTCGTCCTCACTGTCGGTGACCGTATCCGGGATCTACCGGGTGTGTTCCATCTGCTAGAGGGTCTATTAGAGCAGGGGCGCAAAGGTCTCGATATCCAAAGGTATAAGGGCTTGGGTGAGATGAACCCAGACCAGCTCTGGGAGACGACTATGGACCCCTCAGTCCGTACTCTCCTTCAGGTAAGGATCGACGACACCGTCGAGGCTGATGGGATCTTTACTGTGCTCATGGGTGACAGCGTAGAACCTCGTCGAGACTTCATCGAGCGTAACGCTTTGAGCGTTAAGAACCTCGACGTATAGCTATCTCTGGGGGATAGATGCCGACCTCTCCAACCGCATTAAAGCGCGTTCGTCGCGCAGGTGGTGGACTATGAGCCCAGACTATATCCAGAAGGTAGGGAACGCTTTTCTCCAGTGCTCTGGCCGAGGTCTAATGCTCTCGCCACGTGACCAGGAGCTCGTCGCTCGCTGGGAGAAGGCCGGTATTCCAAGTGATGTTGTTATTCAGGGCATTGAAGCGGCGTTTGAGGACAGGCCGACTCGAAGGGTGAACTCAATCGCGTTTGCTTCATCGTCCATTGAGCGGGCAGCGAAGACTTGGCGCAGCAGACGCGTAGGTTCGGGAGACGAATCCATCGACCATCGTGCAGAATGGGAGACCGCGCTTGATGAGCTCCTTATGCGACTCCATCGAGGTAAGAAAGATCAGAAGGACGGCGCGATGCACGAGATCTTCGACATCGCGATTCTTGGGATAGAAGAGATCGGTAAAGAGTGGCGAAAGACCCCTGGTTATTCCGTGCCCACCGCGCTCGAGCAGCTTGAAGATCGGGTCTATAATGAAGCGCTTAATACGCTCCATCCCCTTGAACGATTGGAGCTAGAGAGGGCGGTTGAGGGTGCTTTGGATAGGGAGCATCTAAACGCGCCGTCCATTCGCGCCCAGACAAAGAGAGCCTTTACACATCGTCGTATCCGTAAGCGAACAGGTCTACCTGTTTTTGAGATCGACCCATCGGGAGGTTGGTAATGGTTGAGTGCTCACTATGTCAGGGCGAAAAGGTGCTTTTGAGTCAGCGGGGCGATCTCGCTCACGTCAGACGATGCGAATGTCAGAGCCCGTGCCCCGTCTGTGGCGATGAGGGATACTTTTACGAGACCGATGAGTTTGGATATCGCAACGCCGTTCCCTGTACCTGCCAGGTGCTAGAGCGTCGCGTGAAGAGCTTTAATGACGCTGGCATTCCCAATCGCTATCTGGATGCGAACTTTGGGCGGATCAATGCGGGTAGCAATGCCCAAGATATGGCGGTCGCTCGTCAAAAGGCTTGGAGGTTCGCCAGGGAGTTTGAGCCCGGTGTTCAGGGACTCTTGTTTTACGGATCTACGGGCACAGGCAAGACCTACCTCACCATCGCTATCTTACGTTATTTGATCCTAAGCCGAGGTGTTCGGGCTCGTTTCTGTGAGTTCATGCATCTTTTGTCAGCGCTGCGTGCATCATATGGGGATCGAGGCAAAGCAGAAGACTTTATGGGTCCACTCGTAGAGGTCCCACTTCTGGTGATTGATGAACTTGGTAAGGGTCGTGGGACTGATTGGGAGTTGAGCGTCCTGGATGAGCTGATTAGTAAGCGCTACAACGCCCAAAGAACGACAATCTTTACGACCAATTACGGCATTGAGGGACCTGGTGCCCCAAGCGGTGAGGAGCCGGTCGCTGAGGAGCCCTTATTGGACAGAGTCGGAGTTCGCATCCACTCCCGTTTAATGGAGATGTGCGAAGCCGTTCGTCTCACTGGCTATGATTATCGACGTGAGATGGGTCAGCGTTCGCGCTGATGCTGGTCAACAAGCAACGCTGACCTCTTAAGTTTTAAGAGGTCTATCGCGCTGGCAGGTAAGATGAGAACTCTACTGCGATCCTCTGTGTTTCTGGCATAACGGCCGCTACCAAATCTCTCCCCTATTTCCAGGATCTCGACGCTGTCATCGGTACGACGTAATTGGATTGAAAAGTCGACGTCCCCGAACGCGTTTTCCGTTCCAAAACCTGTCCCTTGAATCGAAGTGATCGCTTCCAAAAAGGAATCGCTGACCTCTCTTTTTACTGGGGCTTTCGGTGGGGGCGCAACGATCTGCCAGCCCTCGTCCAAGGTGAGCGTCATGGCATCTCTTCCAGCGAGCTTAACCTCCTTAAGTTCCTGCGGCTTACTCCTGAATAGACGCCGATTCCTTAGGGAATCTCGATTCACTACGAGGAATATTTTCTGATGTCGCGGCAGCGTCACGACCGCGCCATCCTTCATCCTCGCCAGGATAGAGCCGTCCTGAGCCTCAGGGCCGAGTTCAAGTGTCAAATTCTGGCCAGTGAAGGTCCTCGCCCGAAAGGTTCGAGTTGGTGAAAAGGAAGACTCATCTGCTTCCGCGACCGCGTGCGCCGACGAGAATGTGTTGACCACTGCATCGATCTCACTTTGGCCCAGGACGATGTTCTTAGGTAACACCGGACTCCACTCGCTTGTTGGCGTCGAGCGAGTGACCCGCCATGATAAAGAGTCTGATCCGACCATCTCAAGAGATTGGATATCTGCGTATGAATGAGCCGGAAACATGCGGCGTTCACGCCAATAAAATGAGGGTCGATCAAAGACCTCGCGGAGATTAAACTTCGCCCGATAGAGTCCGCCAGTAATGAGATCTTCTATGAAGGTTCTCTGGCCATCGATGACTTTGCCTAACCTAAACTTGGCTAGCCTAGCTTCTCCCTTGTTCAGACTTATGGTGATGGAGTGCTCGGAGACACCATACGTATCTCCAATCAGGTTTGAGTCGATTGTATGGTCCATACCCAAAGGCTCGGCGAAGGCCTCTCTGAGCCCCTTGCCAGCGACATCATCGATTGTCGTTCGTTGAGGCCCAACTCGGATGGATCCCCTTGTGTCGATGTGGAGAATCACAGGTTTCTGACCTGTCCGTTCAATCTTGATCTGATCGATCTCTGCGAGAGACGGGAGGGAGAACTCGATTCCCTGTCCCTCATCTTGGACCATCTGCGTCGAGATGAGGCACAGAAGTATGAGACAGCTCGTCGAGAGGATTGGGATGCGATGTTTCATGTATCTATGCGTCTTCGACGCATGACTAGAGCCACAGCGAGCAGGACAAACGCGGGCACTATGATCGTCCCTATGCGCGCAGACCAACGTAGACTCTCATCTAAATCTGTAATCTGTGGATCTTCGGCCTGACGTGCCCTGATGGCTGCAAGTGAGGTGTCCGCGACGACCCAATCAAGGCTATTTTGTAAGAACATGAGCCCTGATTTGCCGCTAGATAAGAGACGACCACCACTTGTCGCTAGAACGATACGGGCGTCAGCCTGCCCACGAGCGATGAAGGGCCTATCCGGTCGATATTCTTTTGGAGATGATGCCGGACTAGCTGACTTTACTCTCTCGACAGGGCCAATAAATGCTGAGGGCAATAGACCTGAGAGCGTCGCGGCGACGGTCGCCTGACTCTGGGTCTCCTTCGACGCGTCCGGTGATTGGTAGTGCTCCGGTTGGCTGTGCCTCACGTCCGTGCGCATGACGCTATTGGGGACGCTTTTTGCCAGCGGTGAGTACGTAAGGTTGACGTTGATAGGTGATTTGAACTCGATGGGACTCGCCATAGGGGTGATGAGCTGTCGGATACCTCGATTGATGACATGAGGTTCGATCTCCGCTCTAGCGAAGAGAGGGTGAACGCCCATCACCACTCGCCCTGCATCGTCACGCTTAATGGGTACTGGGGTTAGGTTTCCCCGGTCTACTAGGGTCAGATCTGTTCGTATGGTCACACCATACTTGGAGAAGAGCTCTTCTAGTCCGGTCTGAGTAGGCACTAACACCTCAGGGAACACTGAGCTTTGACTTCGATAATCTAGCAGGGCGACGAGCCCACCGCCTCGCAGGAGAAACTGGTCAATGACGTACCTATCCCGTTCTTGCATCGGGCGACTCGGCGCAAGAATGACCAGTGCATCGATTTCATTGGGGATAGGGTTACCATCTAAGAGGACGGTCTTGATCGCTCCGCTCGCCTCGAGAGTTGAGCGGATCGGTGTTTGAATGATGTTGGGTTCACCATGACCTATCGTCACGCCGATAATGGGTCTCTTAGAGGGGCCCCTAATGATCTCTCTAAGCGCCCGAGCCATGGAGTACTCGAGCTGATCGGGGGTCTCGATTGGTGGCACGACGAGCTGTCGTTCTTGGTATAGAATCGCGATTCCAAACCAAACCTTTTGCCTGATCCGCCGATCCCTCTGTACGACGTCTAGTTCAGCCTGTCTAAGACCAAACCCCTCGGCTTCTTGAGCTAATGCGGCGCGCTCTTTCGCCGAGAGAGCTGGATCTTGAGGATCCTTAATCGTGATCCTGACCGGCTGTGAACACGCCGCCGCGTAGTCTCCAAGGCTGTCTTTGATCGTATCAACGACCACACTATATGGTGCTGGAATATGTGTCGGTAAGTACGCTTTGATTTCGAGTGGGCTTTCGATGGACGTGAGTAACTCTCGTGTCGTGTCCGACAGCGTATGCCTCTGGTCCTGAGTGAGGTCCCAGCGTTGGGGCTGCTCTTCTACAGCTATGACAGCGAGGATCGATACGCTTATCCAGAGGAGGACTCCCAGTAGCCCGCGTTGACGAAAGGTCATGAGTCTCTCCATCTACGGCGGTGAAGAAGCTCGACTGACAATCCGAGTGCACCCAGAACTATAGCCAAGAAGAACACCACATCACGGAGATCTATGATACCGGTTGCGAAGCTGGCAGCTCGTCGTTCGAAGCTAAAGAATAGTGGCCATGACGCAATATTTGTTGGCATCCAGGTCGTCGACTTCCCGATGACATAGAAACCAAAGCAGAAGAGGAATCCGAGCAGGAAAGCCACGACCTGGGTTCGACAAAGTGTGCTCGCCAAGAGACCTAAGCTGAGATAACTCGCGGTGAGTAAAAAGACCCCAAAGTATCCGCTAAATACCGGTCCCCAATCGAGCGGACCCATATAGGAGATCACGATCGGGATTGGGCTTGTGAGAGAGACCGCTAAGCAAACCAATACGAGGGAGCCAAGGAACTTACCCAATATTAAATGGCCATCGCCGAGAGGCCATGTCTGGAGCAGCTCCAACATGCCACTTCTTCGCTCCTCGGCGATCAAACCCATCGCTACGGCAGGGACGAAGAAAGCGAGTAGAAACGGAATGAACTCAAAGAGAGGCCGAACGGTGACCCTTCCAATAACGAAGAACGGATGCAGACTGAAGGTGTAGAGAGCGCAGAGCGTGATGAGACCGAGGATAACCACGTAGGCCACTGGGCGTCGAAACGCAGTCTTCACCTCTCTTATGGCAACATCAATCGTATTCAACGGGGGTCCCCCGTGAGTTCTCGAAAGACCTCATCCAGACCTGCCTCTACCTGCTTGAACTCGATCAATGTCCAGCCTGACTCGATCACTCTCTTACTGATTTCGCCTCGGCGCGCTTCCGAATCTAACTCGATAGAGAGTGTAATACTGTCCGAACCCATCGTCTCTATCGATGACCTTAAAACTCCGCACTCTTTGTTCATTAACCCGATGACCGTGTCAGAATCAGCACCCTGAATCGTTAAACTGTATCGATGACCAGACAGGAGATTACTCAGGTTTTCAGGGGTGTCGTCTGCGATGAGCTCCCCCTGATTCAAGATGAGGACGCGTGTACACACCGCCTGTACCTCAGAGAGGATGTGACTGCTGAAGAGTACGGTTCGACCTTCACCATATCGTCGTATCAAATCTAGTATTTCGGCGAGTTGGTTGGGATCAAGACCACTCGTGGGCTCATCAAGGATGAGAACATCTGGTTGATGGACAATCGCTTGCGCGATGCCGACGCGCTGCCGATAGCCTTTTGACAGCTGTCCTATGAGTCTAGAACGCATGGACTCGAGCCCGCACGCACTCACAGCACGATCGATGGCGTCGGCTCTCTCTGCCTGAGGAATCTTCCTGATGCGTGTGACGAAAAGTAAGAACTCGTCGACTGTCATCTCTGGATAGAGAGGGGCACCTTCAGGCAGGTATCCCAAGCGACTGCGATATGACTCATCTGTAGACGAGACGCTCTCTCCACTGACCCAGGCCTCTCCTGATGTCGGCGAGAGGAACCCTGTGAGAATTCTGAGCGTTGTCGACTTTCCTGCACCATTCGGACCGAGGAATCCGATGATCTCTCCTGGAGAAATGTCGAAGCTCAATTTGTTCAGAGCTCTGAATTTTCCATAGTTCTTGGTCAGCTCTTCGGCACGGATCATATTTCCCCGAGTGTTTTTCTGAACTTTCATACAAGAATCTAGAGTCAACGTCTGATTGATGCGTCACAGAAATTGACTGTTTTTTCAAGGAAGTACCGCATACAACGAGATCTGGACAGAAGAAGTATTCGATAACATTGAGTATAGCGATTGACGCGGTGTAGGCCCTCTGATAGGTTCCGCCGTCCGAAGGAGCTGAGGAGCCAGCCGGCACCATGGATCCCATAAATACAAACGTCCGTATCATGGCCGGGGTTAACCTCGACTTTGACCCTACATTCATCATCCAGTTGGCATTCGTGCTGATCTTGATGTTTGTGCTTAAACGGCTTGTCTTTGAACCTTATCTTAAGGTGCTGGATACACGTGAGTCTCGTACTGCGAGCACGCGTGCAGATGCAGCGGAGAAGAAGGCAGCAGCTGAAGCACGCATCGCGACGCACGAACAGTCTCTGGCGGACGCGAGGGCGAGAGCTCTTGCGGCCAAGACCGAGCTTAGAGCTGCGGGTGTGAATCACAAGGAGCAAGCCATAGCGACTGCTCGAAGTGATGCCAACGCCACAGTCGAAGCCGCGCAAGATGAAATCACCAAGCAGATTACGGCTGCACGGTCTGAGATCAGTGATGAGGTAGACACCTTGGCACGCTCAATCGTAGCAAAAGTAATTGGCCGCCAGGTTTAAGGAGAAGTGCTTATGAAACGCTCAACACTCTCTTTAGCCGTAGTCTCTGCCCTGTGGGCTGATACGGCATACGCCGCCGGTGGTGGGTTGGACTGGCAAGGAATGCTCTTCCACGCCATCAACCTGGCTATTCTGCTCTTTGTGATCATCAAGTTCGGCGGGCCGCAGGTATCAGCAGCGTTGCAAGGTCGCTCAGAGAGCGTCAGCAAAGACATTGTCGAGGCTAAAGCACTCTTCGATGAAGCTGAGACTATGCTGACTGAGATTGATGCTCGGGTTGCTGGCTTCGAAGCGAAGGCGGAAGAACTCCTGGCTGATTATACCAGTTTGGGAGAAGCCGAGCGCGATCGCATCATCGCTGAGGCGACCGTAGAGGCGGACCGAATTCGTAACGAGGCTAAGCGTGTCGCCGAAAACGAGGCGGTTCGCGCTCGAGCTACTCTTGAAGCGGAGATCGTTGATCAGGCTGTAGCGACAGCTGAAGCGATCATTAAAGAGCAGCTAACTGCAGATGACCATCACCGGCTTGTTACCGATTACTTCGGTCAACTAGAAGCCGATATTAAAGCTTAGGGATCACGGAGGGACGATCAGTGCGTGGTTCTACCATTGGAGAGCGTTACGCTAAGGCCCTTCTCGGGATCGGCATCGATCGTGAGAATTATGAGCAGATCGGTCGAGAGCTCGACCGGGTAGCTTCGCTCTTCACGCTTGACGACGTTAAGCAGCTATTCAGAAACCCGAAGTTCGACGCAAACACTCGGAAGGCGGTCCTCAGTGACCTTCTCGGCGAAGTGACCGTCAGCCCTGTGACTCGCAACTTCTTATTCCTCTTGGTGGATCGCAATCGTATTGGGAACCTCCCGGAGATTATTGAATCATATCATAACCTTGCAGATAACCATGGTGGCCGACTACGCGCTCGTGTTCGTGTGGCAGCTAAGCTCTCAGACGCTGATGTCGAGCGTCTACGAGCGGTTTTGCAGGGAGCGACAGGCCGCCAAGTGATCGTTGAGCAGGAAGAAGATTCCAGCATCGTCGCTGGTGTGGTTACTCACATTGACGGCCGTCTTTATGACGGAAGTATTCGAAGCCAACTTGAACTATTACGTGCTCGCCTTAAGCAGGGCCGAGCGTAAACTGAGACTGTTCGAACGGAGACCGACCGATGGATATTAGGGTCGAGGAAATCAGCCGAATCATTCGCAAGCAGATCGAGGACTACGACAAGAAGGTCGAGGTCAGCGAGACGGGCACAGTGTTGTCCGCTGGTGACGGTATCGCTCGGGTTTATGGACTTGAGCAAGCGATGGCCGGGGAGCTCATCGAGTTCCCTAACGGCGTTCAGGGCATGGTCCTGAACCTAGAGGAAGACAATGTCGGTGCGGCGCTCCTAGGCGCTGCGCACCTCATAAAAGAGGGCGACGAGGTTCGACGTACTGGTCGAATCGTGGACGTTCCTGTGGGTGAGGCGTTGCTTGGTCGCGTGGTAAACGGACTTGGCGAAGCCATCGATGGTCTCGGAGAGATTGAATCTCCACACCGCCGAAAGGTCGAGATCAAGGCGCCTGGTATCATGCCTCGACAGTCAGTCTGTGAGCCTCTTCAGACGGGTCTCAAGGCTATCGACTCGATGGTTCCCATTGGCCGTGGTCAGCGTGAGTTGATCATCGGTGACCGCCAGACTGGTAAGACGGCAGTGGCCATCGACACTATCATCAACCAGAAGAACACCGATGTTTACTGCATCTACGTGGCGATTGGCCAGAAGCAGTCAACGGTAGCTCAGGTGGTGGATAGGCTGAAGAAGCACGGCGCTATGGAGTACACGACCGTGGTCTCCGCGGCCGCCGCCGACTTGGCTCCTCTGCAGTTCTTGGCGCCATACACTGGCTGCACCATGGGCGAGTACTTCCGTGATAACGGTAAGCATGCGCTCATCATCTATGATGACTTGAGCAAGCAGGCTGTAGCATACCGCCAGATGTCACTCTTGCTTCGCCGTCCTCCAGGGCGCGAGGCCTATCCCGGTGACGTCTTCTATCTCCACAGTCGACTTCTTGAGCGCTCCGCTAAGATGAGCGATGAGGAAGGTGGCGGTAGCCTCACGGCGCTTCCAATTATCGAGACTCAGGCGGGGGACGTTTCGGCGTACATCCCGACGAACGTGATCTCGATCACCGATGGGCAGATCTTCCTAGAGAGTGACTTGTTCTTCTCTGGTGTACGACCGGCGATCAACGTGGGTATCTCAGTATCTCGCGTGGGTGGTTCAGCACAGACAAAGGCGATGAAGAAGATCGCCGGTACGCTGCGATTGGACCTGGCTCAGTATCGTGAGATGCAGGCCTTCGCTCAGTTCGCGTCGGACCTGGATGCGGCTACGCAAAAGCAGCTCGCTCGTGGCGAGCGGCTCACTGAGCTGCTCAAGCAGGGTCAGTACAAGCCTATGCCCGTTGAGCAGCAGATTTTGGTTATTTACGCGGGCAGCAAGGGCTACACGGACGAGGTTCCTGTCAGTAGCCTCTCTCGTTATGAGAGTGAGCTGGTTGAGTACTTCCTGAGTAAGCATGCGGGGGTTCTCACTTCGCTCCGTGAGGTCGGGAAGCTTGAGGATGACATCGTCGCTGGTCTTAATGCCGGCATCAGTGAATTCACAGAGGGCTTTCAAGCCTAATTTGACCGGAGGTCACGAGGCATGTCGAGCCTCAAAGACATTCGCAAGCGGATCACCTCGGTAAAGAATACCCAGAAGATCACGCGTGCAATGAAGCTGGTTGCAGCGGCGAAGCTTCGCCGTGCGCAGGGCGCCATGATGGAGCTTCGACCCTATGCGGAGAAGTATCGAGAGATGCTTGGTTCGTTGGTCGCGGCGACGGGTGGTGCAGGAGAGGCAGCACACCCACTTCTCGCTGATCGCGAGGAAGTGAAGAAGGTGGCGGTCTTAGCCCTGTCGAGTGACCGAGGAATGTGTGGTGCCTTCAACGGCGCGGCGCAGAAGCAGGTGAGCCAGTACGTTGCGTCTCAGCAGGAGGCAGGTCGCGAAGTCGTCCTGTTTCCTTTGGGGCGTCGCATGGTTCAGTTCGCCAAGAAGAGCGGCGTTGAGGTCGGTCAGGATTTTGGTGAGATCGTGCCGGCGACAGAGACTAAGGAAATCAAGAAGATTACCGCGTTCCTGGTCGACGGCTTCCTTGCGGAGACGTTTGACGAGGTCGTTATTGTCTCGAATCGATTCCGTAGCGTCATCGCTCAAGAGGCGATGACCGCGCCGTTGCTACCGGTGGTAGCCGAGGAAGAAGACGAACTGAACTCGGAGCGCGGTGACTTTCTATATGAGCCAGATCAGGAGGGTCTCTTAGACCATGTTGTTCCGGCCTATGTTGAAGTTCAGGTACGTGAAGCGATTCTTGAGTCTATTGCGGGTGAGCACGCGGCGCGTATGAACGCCATGAACAGTGCCACCGACAATGCGACTGAGATGATTTCGTCATTAACATTACAAATGAACCGTGCCCGACAGGCTGCCATCACGACAGAGTTGATGGAGATCATCGGTGGCGCGGAAGCGTTAAAGTAAAACTTTTTTGGGAATTCGCCGCGTGAGCGCGGCAGGAATTGGAGTCATCATGAGCGAGCAAACGGGGCGGATTACGCAGGTGACAGGTCCGGTTGTTGACGTCTACTTTGAGGGCGGTGAACTTCCGGAGATCA
The DNA here is from genome assembly GCA_937902595.1 of uncultured Myxococcales bacterium. Lineage (GTDB taxonomy): Bacteria > Myxococcota_A > Bradymonadia > UBA7976 > UBA1532 > UBA1532. Next base: position 4,967 of record CALELH010000048.1, on the reverse strand, counting down.
ACACGGCGCTGAAGATCACGAACCCAGCCATCGGCGACGGGGAGTGGAACTTGGTTGTCGAGGTGGCAACTCACCTTGGTCAGAACACGGTTCGTACTGTGTCGATGGACGCGACTGATGGTCTTGTCCGCGGCATGGAAGTCATGAACACGGGGGCTCCAATCGCCATGCCCGTCGGTCGTGCAACCCTGGGTCGAATCTTGAACGTTATCGGGTTACCCGTAGATGAGCTTGGTCCTGTCAGCAATGAAAAGACCCTGCCCATTCACCGCGAGCCTCCGACCATGGAAGAGCAGAGCGCGACCGTTGAGACCTTCGAGACTGGTATCAAGGTGGTCGACCTGCTCGCGCCGTACGCGAGGGGCGGAAAGATCGGTCTCTTTGGTGGTGCCGGTGTTGGTAAGACCGTTCTCATCATGGAGCTGATTAACAACGTGGCGAAGGGCAGCGGTGGTCTGTCCGTGTTTGCCGGTGTAGGCGAGCGTACCCGTGAAGGTAACGACCTCTACTGGGAGATGGTTGAGTCTAAGGTTATCGACGAAGAGAACCGCGAGAACTCAAAGGTTGCCCTGGTATATGGCCAGATGAACGAGCCCCCCGGAGCTCGCGCCCGGGTCGCCTTGTCCGCTCTGACCGTCGCTGAATATTTCCGTGATGAAGAAGGCCTCGACATGCTTATGTTCGTGGACAACATCTTCCGATTCACGCAGGCAGGGTCCGAGGTGTCTGCGTTGCTTGGTCGTATCCCAAGCGCGGTGGGCTACCAGCCGACCCTCGCGACGGAGATGGGTGCTCTTCAGGAGCGAATTACGTCAACCAGAAAGGGCTCGATCACCTCAGTGCAGGCGATCTATGTTCCAGCGGATGACCTCACTGACCCTGCACCTGCGACGACTTTCGCTCACCTCGATGCGACCACAGTTCTGAATCGTAAGATCTCAGAGAAGGGCATCTATCCAGCTGTGGACCCTCTGGACTCTTCCAGCCGACTACTCGACCCCGGCGTCGTTGGGGATGAGCATTATGATGTGGCCCGACGCGTTCAGGAGACGCTCCAGCGTTACAAGGACCTGCAGGACATCATCGCTATCCTCGGTATGGATGAGTTGTCCGATGAGGATAAGGCAGTGGTGAACAGAGCGCGACGTATTGAGCGCTTTCTATCGCAGCCGTTCCACGTCGCTGAGATCTTCACAGGAACTCCAGGTAAGTACGTCAAACTGGAAGAGACTGTCGCTGGTTTCAAGCGCATTGTAGAGGGCGAGCTAGACCACCTGCCTGAGCAGGCGTTCTACATGGTCGGTACCATTGACGAGGCCATTGAGAAGGCCGCGACCCTGGCTGACTAGTCAGCGCGCGTCAGTTTGAAGGAGAAGAGCAGTGGCAAAGTTCAAACTATCCATAGTGACGCCCAGCGGGTCGGTGCTAGACACGGACGTGTTTGAGGCGACCATCCCTGGGGCGGCTGGTGAGTTCGGCGTCTACTCGGAGCACCAACCGGCGCTTGTTATGTTGGGTGGTGGTCTCTTGTCCTACCAGGGGATTGAAGACAACGGCGAGGTGCTCATTCGTGGAGGTGTCGCTGAAGTTGGTCCCGACTCACTCCTCATCTTGACGGACCACGCGGTGCTCTCCGGTGACGCTGATCGTGACGAAGCGGAGGCGATCCTTGAGGGACTCACTTCGGCTGAATCCGACTCCGAGGTGATCCTTGATGATCACCAGGTTCAGCGAGATGCAACGGCTCGCGGATACGCCGAAGCGGTTCTCAAGGTCGCTGGCCACTAATCATCGCCGCTGTGGCGCCGAGGCATATGTTTAGCTCCTCGGCTCAGTGACAGGTCAGTCTAGACTTCAGCCATTTTCACTTGCACTACCCTTTCTAAATCCTCCGCCGCTTTCGTCAAAAATTGGGCCGGTCCATGAGGCCGGCCTTCGCCGGCGAGATCCATGCGTTGTCCGAGTTCAGAGGCACCGTATACGCCATGAACGCTCTTCTAACGCCAGCGGTCGACCAACGTCGTGATCAGCTTCGATTTACTCCAAAAAGTGTGTCTTAATGGCCGTTTCCCTATGTCTGATAAAGCCAATAAAAACAGATGTTTAAGGTCTTTAGGCGGGGTTGTTGTTGTTGAAATTAGAGCCCAGTTCGTACTCGGTATCCACTGAACCGAATTTGGACGATCTGAGAGCGTTGGATACGTGCGGGAAACGGTCGCGGCGGGACTGTGCGTATGCAGGATTTATGAGCCTGTCGGGGGACCCTAGATTCACTGGCCTTCGAGTGTAGCCAGGAGATCGATGAGTCTCTCCAACTCATCCATACTGTGAAAGCGCACCTCTATCCGACCCTTACCCTTCTTCTGGACTAGATTGATCGGAGCGCCTAAGGCAGCGCGAAGCTGTGCTTCAACAGCTCGATGTGCGGCGCTCTTATCAACTTTAGTATCCTTGGTCTCCGGTGACGTCTGCTTCAGTGCTTTTGCCGCGCGCTCTGTCTGCCTTACGCTCCAGCCCTCCTTAACCGCTGTGTCGGCGAGCTGATCTTGTTTGGCTCGTGGGGCCATGAGAATGGCCCGAGCATGCCCAGCCGTGAGAAGAGCACCGCCGATGAGACTCATTACGTGGGGAGTTAGCTTTAGCAGCCTCATGGAATTAGTGACGGTCACCCGATCCCGTCCAACCTTAGCCGCGATAGCTTCGTGGCTAAGTCCTGCTTCTTTAGACAGAAAGTGGTATGCCTGAGCCTCTTCAATCGGGTTCAAATCTTCCCGCTGTACGTTCTCTACTAGCGCCAACTGATAGGCCTGGGCTTCGGATACATCCTTTATGATTACAGGTACTTGCGTAAGTCCGGCCCGTCGGGAAGCGCGGTAACGTCGCTCCCCTGCAATGATGATGAATGTAGCCTGACCGACTCGGCGTACAACGATCGGTTGCAGAATACCGTCGGTCTTGATGGATGCGGACAACGCGTTTATACGCTCTTCGTCGAAGTGGGTCCGAGGCTGATTCTCTGCCACCCTGATATGCTCGATTGGGATATGTGCCGCCCCGTCACCGGTGGGCATAGGGGTGTCAGTAGCAGCAGCTTCGGGAATCAGCGCGGAGAGCCCGCGGCCAAGTGCTGTGCGCCGTGTATCGGCCATGTCAAAATCTCCAGTCATTGTGGGCTAAGGCGCCCTGCGGCGTTCGAGGATCGTCTTAGCGAGCTCGCCGTAGGCGCGGGCTCCCCGTGATGCTCGGTCGTATTGGTATATCGATTTGCCAAAGGACGGACTCTCCGAGAGGCGAACATTTCGCGGTATGACGACGTCGAACACCGCTTCGGGAAAGTGGGTCCGGGCCTCAGAGGCGACCTGGTGAGATAGATTATTGCGGGTATCGAACATCGTGAGGAGGATACCCTCGATGCTGAGTCCTGGATTGAGGCGTCGCTGGATAAGCTCGACTGTGCGCGTCAACTGGGAGAGACCCTCGAGAGCATAGTACTCACACTGAAGCGGAATGAGCGCTGACTGAGCGGCCGTCAGGGCGTTGATCGTCAGTAGGCCCAGGGACGGGGGACAGTCGATGACCGCGAACTCGGGCGGGTCGTCACATCGGGCCAGAGCCTCCTTGAGGCGATATTCCCTGGATACAGCGCCGACCAGTTCGACCTCGGCGCCAAAGAGTGCCTGGCTCGCTGGCAGTACAGTGAGATTAGGAACGTTGGGCGCGGGCAGCGTGATGTCGTTGATATCTGCCATGCCGATGAGCGCATGGTAGACTCCCCGGCGCATAGTGGATTGATCAACGCCGACGCCGCTCGTAGCGTTGGCCTGTGGATCGAGGTCGATGAGCATAGTTTTCGCGCCATTTAGGGCGAGACCGACCGCTAAATTGACGGAGGTGGTCGTTTTTCCAACTCCGCCCTTCTGATTCGTGACACAAATCGTGTAGGTAGACATGGTTGGGTGGATAGCACATGGCGGCGTGTGCTACCAGATGGATGTTTCATGTGAAACATCAAGACGATTGCAGTGGGAGTGTGGGATGTTTAATGTCGGAAGGAACCGAGATTCGAAACGCACTAAGACGGCGGTGAGCGAAGAGTTACCGGCGATCGAGGTCGAGGCTTTGGAGGAGAGTGTGGTGGATAACCCTCAACGAAACGATGACAATGTCTCTTTGCTACGGCGAGAGGATATGACTCAACCTAAGCGGCCCGGTGCGGGGGGTGCTCTGCTCGGTCGTGGATGTAGATTTGATGGGAAGCTTACTTTTGAGGGTACGGTTCAGATCGATGGTGAGTTCATCGGCTCCATCGACTCTCCAGGGCATTTAATCGTCAGTGATGGTGCGCGGATTGATGGGACGGTGAACGTCGCGTCCGCGGTCGTGAGCGGGGCGGTGAAGGGGAAGATCACCACGTCGGGCACCCTGGAACTTCACTCTACCGCAAAGGTGGACGGCGAGCTGATGGTGGAGTCGCTCGTCATCGAGCGCGGCGCGCACTTCCAGGGGGAAGTCAAGATGAAGGGCAGCGCCTAGGGCGCTGATGGTCCCTGCGGGGACCATCGCTCTACCCGGCGTTCGCCGTGCACAGCCAGGTCGTAGTTGATGTGGGCTGTCTCTGCATAGCCGGGCAATGAAACGGGCGGCCGCTGTGCTGCCAACATTCGGATCACATGGTCTTTACCTGGGGCACGCTCCGTCGCGAGGTGGGGCCAACTCTCAGGTGAAACCACCGCCCTGCTGATGACCTGGACTACTCGATCTGGGAGGTCCTGTGGCCATCGGCCCCTGATTATATGTACATTCTTGAGGCCTAATTCCCGACTTACGCTCCGAAGGAAGGCTGTTCGTTTGGCGATGGGCTCTACCAGGTAGATCGAGTTGTTGGGTTTGAGACAGGCGATGATCACTCCAGGTGTGCCGCTGCCGGTGCCGACGTCGACCAAGGGTAGATGGTTGGCTAGACATTG
>CALELH010000047.1 GCA_937902595.1 uncultured Myxococcales bacterium | reverse complement strand
TCTGGAACATCTTCGAATACGTCGGCCTGCGCTGAGTTCAACTGGCCGACCATCAGAACAAGTAACGCCAGCACGCAGCGCTGGTATGGAGGAGTCTTCATTAAGCGATGTCTCAAATTCATTAGGTGTTCATCATGCGTTAGAACACCAGCACCATTCAACGGTCACTGCGTGCGAGGACGCCTGACGCGAGGCCAAAGGGCTGTACAATTAGGTGCCTCAAGACTCGTGTCGCGCCTGCTTCGCGGCGCCAAAAAAGCGATCTCTGACAGGGTGGCTTGGGTCGATCGAGCCGGTCTAATTCCAGCCCCCTGATCACTCCCCCAGCGAACGACCGAAGGCAAGCTGTACAGCCAGCATCATAGCGACGACCGGCTCCTCTCCATTGAGATTGGCATCCAACATGACTCCAGCTCCGATCAGACCGCCTTTATTCACGAAAAGCTGGCCATTGATATGGAGCCCGATGACGCCTTGGGTCTCCGTTTGGATGGGCTCTGGCCGAGTCGTTTGAAAAAGGCCAGCGCCGCTGTCGTCAGGAAACGTCTTCCTCTCTACCGTCATAATCGCTGGACCCAGGCTGGTCGCCACAAACCAGGTTGGGCTGCCGAAAATAATCCCTAAATCGCCGCTCACGTAGCCCAGACTGGTGGCTTCATCCAGTGTGCCGCAGATTAAAAAGCATTGATCGTTCGACACGCGTGTTCCCGCCAAGCTGACAAAGATCTGCTCCTTGACTCGGACATTCAAGCTCCCGTGAGTGGCCACCCCGTCCGGCGAGGCGGTCCCGCCAGCCAGGTTGACCCAAACCAGGGGCTGTCCCATGGGCTGGGGACCATGACCGGCTTTCGGCGAATCCGACGGATGATCTGTTTTATTGTCCCAGTGACCCTGGACCGCATCAGGCTCACCTGCAGTGGTCTTCACCAAATCGAATGCGATCCCATTCATGGGAACAGCGAAGAGCACGAGCGCCAGGACCCATTGGAGCATAGGGCTGCCTTTCATAAGCCTACGGACGGCCATCAGGAGAGGTCCCTGAAACCACGACCTCGTCGCCGTCGGCGTTAAACAGCAAAAGGGTCTCTCCCAGCCTCAACTCAGTGCCGCGCGCCATCAGAGACTGCGCGCCGTCCAGAGATAAGAACACGAAGGCTGCATCGGTCTGGATGGTCTGCCCAGACGCGGTCTCAAGCTGGCCTGGTGCGCCGGTCTCGCGAACCCAGGCGATGTCGACGTGACCATCGCCCGCAATCTGCCAGGCGACCCCATTTGTCGTCTCGATGGGTGTTACGTCCAGAGGCTGGTCAGGCCCTTCAGAGACGCCGACTTTATAAGGCGCGAGCACCGTCAGGAAATCGGGAGCGCGGCCCGTGGCGATCGAGTCCGTGACCGTGTGGTGTGCCGCCGACCCATCAAGTTTGTGGACGTGAGGTAGCGCGTTCTCCGTAAAGGGCGGCTCTTCGAGGGTGCAGGTCCCCTGACTCGCCTGGGTGTACACCGCCAGGCCCCCGGACGACCGCTCAATGCGCGGTCCATGGGTCTCAAGAGTCACGGTCCCGTCCAGATCATATCCAGCGTAGGCGTGCAGACGAAACTGGTAGGTGCGCTCCCGATCCTCGGGGCTCTCGAGCCGGTCTGCGATGATGAAGTAGCGCTCACGGACGAAAGCAACCGCTCGAGTCACCATCGTGTCCTGATAGCTCTGCCTCGACTCAGCGTAGGCCAATTTGATTCCATCGTGGGTGTTCTCGATGAACGCGTCTGCGTCGCCCCAGTCATTCAAGAGCCCCTTGGGAGGCGCGCCTTCCCCGTCGATGAGGATCAGGTTGTGGGCGCCCGACGCTGCGGTCACCGCGTTTTGTAGCGAGTTCGGCTTATAGTACCCGGTGTCGGTCAGGAGCAGATCGCCATAGGCGGCCAGGACGAAGGATGTGCCATCGGTGTGGTCGTGGACGGTCTTTCGAGCAGGCCCGTTCTCCCCCATCAGGATCAGGACCCGGTCATCGCTGCCCCAACCGGAGCGAAAGGTGGCCATGCCGCCTTCGATAAAGAAGCGATTCTTCCACTCTGGGGGACCAACGTCTTCCAGGGGCTCAACATAGGCGAGATGGGTGAGGGCCAGTTCGAAGCCCCCTTTGACCGAATAGGGCTTGGATGGATTCGACGCCCAGTCCCAATACAGGTAATCCGCACCTCCAAAATGGGTGAAGATGGCCTGCCCCGACTGATCCCGGAGTGGCGAGTCCCCAATGGGGGCACGGTTTCCATTAGGCAACCTCAAGGCCAGAGACCAATCCAGAATCTTGCGAAAAAGGGGTGTATCCATGGGGTTTGTATAGGTGAAGCCTTCACCGTCGACGCAGCCGTGGCCAGCCCACGGGTCGACATCGGAACGAGCGATGCAGTTGCGATGGTAGGTGCGCTCAATGGACACCCTATTCTCCAGCGCGATGTAGAAGGGCAGGGTCGGCGCAAAACCATAATTGAAGTAAAACGGCCCCTCTGAGATCACGCCATCTGCCTGGACATACCTGCCGTCAGGTCCCATGAGATAAGCCAGCTCACTGACCGCCCAATCCAGCCAGTTCTGTGCATCGGGGTGCTCGAGAAAGGCGACCGCAACAAACCCGATAGCGCTGGCCGTCCGAATGGGATGATTGTTCTGGGTGACGGTCAACGCGAGCTGTCGTGTGCTGTCATCGAGGACATAGGCGTCAAAGAACTGGCCCGTAATCTCCGTGAGTTTTGCCTGGAGTCCATCAGCGTCCTCTTCAGAGAAATAGGGGGTCGCTTTGAGAAGGTCCCAAGCGGCGGTGTAGTGAATGAGCGGCGCTGGCATACGAATGTTAATGCCCCAACCGATGTGGTCATCCCAATTACTCTCGAGACGTTCAATCGCAGCGAGAGCCCGCTCTGCCGCGCTACTATCATCGTTGAGCCAGGCAAGAAACGCGTTCGCCGCGGCGATCTCACCGTTTTTACCGTGCGCCTTGGCGTCCCAGTCCGCTGAATCGATGTCATCCAATTCGGACTCAGCGACCTCCTGAATTCGGGCGTATATACTGGCCATCGGCTCGGAGGCGATGTGAGTCTCAATGTTCTCCCGCCTGTCCTCGGTGAAATACATCGAAGGGTGGACGATAGGGACCCCCACCGTCGCGTCAGACACGGGAGATACGTCAGCGGCGACGCTCCCATCAGGTACCGCTGGACCGGATGATGTCGGACTACCCGTGCACGAGAATATGAGTATGGCCAAGCCCATCACGCCAACCGGAGCGGTCATTCGTTTAGCATCGGCTATCTGACGACTCATCTTACCCACTAGCCTCACTCCAGTATCCCGACCGGTAGCTGCACCGATCGAGATTGGTGATAGATGCTCTGCCCAGGACTCTCGCAGGTTAGCCTATACCGAAAAGGGGAGCCTCAAAATTATGGAGAGCTCCGCTGGCCTACAGTCGGATCAGCTTGCGTACCTGGACGCTGTCTGACGTTGGGGCCCCCCCCCCTCTCGAATCCAGGTGCGTCTCCTTGATGCTGAGTGCCCTATTTTCGTGACCGAAAAGTCAACGAGAGGCCCTCGGACTCATAGTGCGAATAGTAGGCAAGCCGACCTGGCTCACAGGAAATGATGGTTCCAAATACCGCGTGCTCATCTAGATGTTTTACGATGTCTTCGAGCAGCCAGAATTTTGCGTCGAGCTTCTCACACTCTGAAATCACGTAACATCGCTCGGGAGGTCCTGCCGCTCGAAGAGCCTGAAGAATGTCCTCGACGGAGCGGCTGTTCAGAGGGATTTCTTCTGCCCTTTCAAACTGAACCCAGTGCTCCAGGTTTGATAAGATCTCGGCACGTGTACGGCCCTTCTTGTTGGTTCGTTTCTGTCCCCTACCTGTGGTGAGCTGCTGTTCACAGCGATCTCTTCGCTCGGGCCGCACGAACTCGGCGATAAATCTGGACTCGTGAATCTGTGACAGCTCATTCATGGATTGCTGGTCGACCTCCTATCTCGATGTTCGTGTGGCACCTATCCTGGGCCGCAGGCGATGGCAGCAGGATGCATTCACCGGATGGGGGCGAAATGAACCAGGACGCCGCAGCGGTCTTACCCGATGCCACAGCAAGTTCATCGGAGCGCAATAGCGAGTCCGGTGTGTGCGACCTTGGAGAAGGTCGGTCGGCATTCCCAATATATGCTCTGGTCCTCTTGGGCTTGATCGCCGTCCGACGACGCGGAAATCAGCCTCCCTAAGGCTGACTCTGGCAAGGGGCGAATCTGAGGTGGGCAGATTCGCGGAGATGCCCCACCGCAGAAGAACTCAGGCAGCATGGAGACACGTACGATTTCCTATGGGTCTGGGTTGAGGCAATATTGACCATCAGCCCGACGTAGGATGGCCTCTCGCCCGTCGGATTGCTCCATCCAGATCAGCTCAAATTCACTCTGACTTGTGGGGTCCCGGGTCAGCAGGCGCCCAAACGCTGCTCCGTAGAGTTTCTCTTCAGCCGTCGCCTCGCTGAAGGCCCGAACTTCGACATCCAACGCCCCGTTAATGTAGCGACCAAACCTCAGTCCTCGGGTCACGATCTCACCTTGTTGATCCGGAACCACATCGACCCAGGCCATCAGGGTGCCGTGGACGCCGCGATCAGCCAGCGTATGCCCGTAAGAGGTAATATTTGAATCCACGGGTTCATCGAAGAACTGCGCCGCGCCTTCACCCATGTCCGTCAAACGACCAACTCTGACCCGCTCACCATAATCGGGGTTGCTGCCTGGCCGTTCAGTGCCGTTGGCAAGAATGATGACGCCCTCCTGCGCATCGGGGGCCGTGGCCAGACTCAATTCGCGGATCTGAAAGGTGTCCGGGAAGAGTTCTGTGCCATCACCCCAGGGCGGTTGATTACATGCTGTGTCCTCGTCGCTCACCCGATAATTAACGCTGCTTCCATTACGGACCCCATCGACGCCGCCACCCCCATAGGCCACAAACCAGTCGAGCCCATCGGACCGACCCCAATGGGCCACGTCGATCTGAGCGCGCTCCGACGTACCGATAGATCCCTCGAGTCGATGAAAGAACATGCCCGTGTCTCGGCTACTTTCATCTTTGAGAGCGCATCCGTTGGCGCGATTCTCACCTCGCTGCAAAATGAGGGGATATGAGTCTTGTCGGGTCAGTCGATACACGTACCAGGGACTGTCGTCTACGAGAGGGTCCCGAACCAGCAACGCCCGTTCTCCTTGACGCTCGCGAGCCTTCTCAACCACGGCACGCTGAAAGAGAATGGTCGATAAGATATTGACGCCGGTCAGACCATCGGGGCCCTCTTCTAGTTCAAAGTTGACCACTTTCGCGCCGACGAGAACGCTGCCATTACCAGATTCCGAATAGTTCGCGATCAAGAAATAGCGCGCACCGCCATCGTGAAATAAGCCCACAGGATGGTAGGTCTGGGCTTCGATGGGGCTATCCGGCTCAGGCATGACCGGATACATCTGCCCCTCTTCAGGCATACCGACCAAGATGCGTCCCTGATTGCCCTGAATATCCGCAAAAGCGACGATGGGTGTCCCCGTCTCACTGCTCATGGCGACAGCTGCGGGAGCTGTACGAGCAAGATTCCGCGCGGGTTCAGGTGCCTCGGGATAGGACCCTTCCTGAACCCGAATCGTCGTGTCTTCGTCCAAGCGCCCATCGCAGTCATTATCGACCTGATCGCACACTTCGATGGGCTCATCCCCACAGCCACCACAGGCATTGGATGTCCCCTCATCGATTTTGCC
>CALELH010000046.1 GCA_937902595.1 uncultured Myxococcales bacterium | reverse complement strand
CCTAGAGTGCGCGCTTCTTGTCCTATCTCATCGAAATAGTCGATACCACCGAGCGCGTCTTCGAGGGCCTTGAAGTCGGCCTTAAGCCGGTCGAAGATCTCGAGATCATCGCGGTGGGTCTTGCGATAGATTCGGGCGAGCGCTTGTAGTTGAAACAAGACGTTTCGAGCGCTGCCCCAGGCGCCATGTCGACCTGCGTACATTCGGCGCGCCGGCTGTAGAGCTACACTCTCTTGAGTGGCGCTTGCGGCGTCGTGAAGGTGAGGGATGAGCCACAGTAAGCGGCGAGCGAATCTGTAGTGACCCATCTCGGTCGTCTCTTCTTCGGTGATGACGCGTAATCTTTGAGTGAGCTCGTCGAAGGTCATGGGGGTGTCCTATTGATGATGCGGGGTTCCGCCTGATGGCCTCTGCGAAGGTATCTACATTTCGCCATGAGGAGCAATACGCTCTGAGGTAATTCGTGGCGGTGAACCGCTCTACGCGAGGTGGATATGTCGATGATGACTCGCTCTATGGTGATGCTCGCCTTGAGCTTGCCTTGGAGCGTCGGTACCACCGATAATGGAGCCATGAACTTCTTGTCTCATAGGTCAGCGCAGGAGATCGTCTGGGCGGGGCTCCTCTGTGCAGTGACGTGTCTCGGTTGCGATGGTGAGGTCGTTGATCGCTCTGTGAAGGACGCCTCCGTGGCCTCGGGCGACGCCCATCTGCTTGACGCGGACTTGGACGACGCAGGCGAAGCTGACGTCGAGGGGATGGGTGGGGCTGACGGAACCGCCTCTGCGACAGTGGACGCCGGGGCCGATGAGATGCGCTCGGATAGCGAAGCCCCTGGGGATACCTCGGTGCCCACTGAAGCGCACCGCCTTGATGATGAGTTGACCCTAAAGGACGTGCAAGCGCTCGGGACCCACAATAGCTACCACATCCAGCCGGAGATCCCGCTGGATGCCTGGGCGTACACCCATCTCCCCCTCGATGAGCAGCTTGGAGAGCAGGGTGTTCGTCAGTTCGAATTAGACATCTATTACGACGTCGATCGCGGCGGCTTCGACGTCTATCACATCTTCGCCATCGACCAAGAGACGACGTGTGAGACCTTGTCTGACTGCTTAATGACTCTCAAATCGTGGTCCGATGGACATCGAGCACATCATCCACTGTTGATCCTGATCGAGGTAAAAGGCTTTAACCCTGAAGCGCGGCACTCTGAGCTGCTCAGGGATCTGGAGCGGGTGATCCTCAGCGCTTGGACATGGGAGCGAATCCTGCACCCGGACATAGTACAGAGGGACGCCGATAATTTGAGGGACGCGATCCAAACACGGGGTTGGCCCTCCCTTGGTTCGGTGCGAGGCCGAGCGATGTTTGTTCTACACGATGGTGGTGGGCTGCGCTCGGTGTATACGGAGGATCAGACAACCACCTCTGGGCGCGTGCTCTTTCCTGACAGTTACGGTGATATAGATTCACCTGTCGCTGCCTATCATTCCATCAACAATCCATTATCGGGTTTTGACCGGATCCAGGAGGTTGTACGCGCTGGTCATTTAGTGAGAACCCGAGCCGACGCTGACAGTCAGCAAGCGACCGCCGTAGACTACCGTCAATTTGAGGCGGCTTTGGGGAGCGGCGCTCACTTTATCAGTACAGATTATCCCTTTCCTGGAGACGCCGAACGGTATGGAGTTACGATCCCCGACGGCTCTCCTTCTCGCTGTAACCCTCTCGTGGCGCCAGCGATGTGTCGCTCCCTAGACATTGAAGACCCCGCCCTCGTCAGCCCGTAATCCAGTGCGTGTTTACAGCGGAATCTGTTTGGAGAGATCATAGTCCACATGACCCATGCCTTTACCAACCTCACCTTTGATAACAGCTTCGTCCGTGAGCTTCCTGCAGACCCCATCATCGGCGGTCCGCGGCGGCAAGTGCTTGGTGCCTGCTACTCTCGCGTAGAGCCGACGCCCGTCTCAGCACCCAGCCTGATCGTGCACTCTCGTGAGGGCGCGACGTCTATTGGCTTTGACCCTGAGGCTATGGAGCACCCCACCTTCGCCGAGGTCTTGGGTGGCAACATGATCACGGAGCAAATGGATCCCTACGCAGCCTGCTACGGTGGGCATCAATTTGGGAATTGGGCGGGGCAACTCGGCGATGGTCGGGCGATCTCTCTCGGAGAGGTTGTCAACGAAGCAGGGGAGAGATGGGAGCTTCAGCTGAAGGGCGCGGGCCCGACCCCATATTCTCGGAGCGGTGATGGACGTGCGGTCTTACGCTCATCGATCAGGGAATTCATCTGCAGTGAAGCGAT
>CALELH010000045.1 GCA_937902595.1 uncultured Myxococcales bacterium | reverse complement strand
GCTGAAAGTGATGATCAGCCCCACAAGCATCGCAACCGACGCGAGAAGGATGGCTCCCCAGGCGACTTGCTCTTCATCTGTCTCAAAGACGTTGATCGTCCGATCTAAGGCCCGATCAACCTCGAGGCCAAAGAGATCGAGGTTACGTGTTAGGCGAGTCATGGCCTCTCTGGCAGGCCGCCTCTGTGGACCAATGGGTTGACCCGTGTCGATGGCCGCGAAGAAACGGTCGAGTTGAGTCTGCATGGCTGACGCTGAGTCCCGCAGGGCGGCATAGCGAGCCTGAAGACCCTCGGCGATGTCGCTCCCTTGTCGCCGATCCAACCGCCGGCCTACCTTCTCGATCATCGCGGCGAAGCGTAGCGGCGTCCCATCTACGTTACGAACATGATTACTCGCCCTCTTAAGACTTTCCGGGTCGGTCAGGGACGCCACGAGGCGGATTCGACGGAGATCTGACTTCATCTCAGCCACCATCGGTGGAAGGGGGACGAGGCTCGTGTGAAGACGGGTTAACGTGTTTCCAAGCTCCTGTACCTCCCACACCGTGTGGAGCGTTACTCCACCAAAAGTAAGCATCAAGGCTACGAAGCCAGCAAAAATCTTCCCGGGTAAAGTCAGTCGCACGTGCTCTTAGTACCAACCAGATCATTGACGTTATAGCAGGTGGCATGATACCCGCTTCCGTCCTCATAAGATCTAAGAATGATGCCGGTCAAGGAGACACGAATGGTGTCGCGCCAAAAGACAGGGTTAAACATGGTGCTCGCGACGGTGCTCGCGGGTGCACAATTTTTTGTTGGTTTACCGCTTATATCGGGCGGGATGGAGGCTCACGCACAGGCTCCGGTTCCCCGAGTTTGGCTGGCGCCAATTCAGGCGAAGCAAGGTGTAGCGGGTGCAGGCCTTCTCGCGATGAAGTTCGACGAGGTGAGTCGAACTCAGTTGAGAAATAGCCAACGCGTTGAAATGGCAGACCAAGGGCTCATGGGGCCGGTCACTGCAGGCGAAGCGGATCCGCGCATCGAGCAGGCTGAGCGCCTGAGGGTCGCCGGCAAGGAGGCTCTAGCCCGCGGCGATCGGGAGAAAGCTCTCGAGTTCTTACGCGCTGCGCTGCAGAGATATGAAGAAGGCTTGGCGTCGATTCCAAAGCTAGAGGCGCTCGTTGAGACGCTTGGTTTCCTGGGCGCTGTGAGTGTTGACCTTGATTATCAGGCTGACGCCAAAGACTATTTTCGACGAGTCGTCGCGATGATCCCTGAGGCCGACCCTCTGGATGAGTATAGCGACAAGGCAAAGGCCTACTTCGTTAAGGTTCGTAAGAAACTGCTCAGGAAGAAGCGCGGGAAGCTGCGCATCACCGCTGTTCCACGAGGCTCGATCATTCGAGTCGATGGTGTTGAGAAGGGGAAGGCGCCTCTGACTGTTAAAGGTCTCGTTAGAGGACATCACTACGTTCAGGCACAGCATGACGAGCAGGGGCTCGCCGCTCAAAAGGTCCGGGTAAAGAGTAATCGGACCACGAAAGTTAAGCTCAAGCTCTCAACTGAAGTTGGCCCAGAGGCCCCGGGCAAGGCTGATCCAGAGATGGTTCGACTCCTCGCGCGCGCTGTTCACGACAACAGGCTCGACAGAAAGTTTCGTCAGCAAGCAGCCGCTATCGCTAAGACAACCAAGTGTAATTATGTTGTCGTCGGTTCGGTGAGCGCCGAAGGGAACGCTTTTGTCCTCAATGCCTTCATCTATGGGGCACAAGAACAGCAAGTGATCGCTTTGGATCGGTTCAAGTTTCGTCCCTCCCTCGCCAGCGCGCTGATCCAGGCGGCCGCTTTCGCAAAGGCGGTGACTCAAGCCGCGGAAAAGTTTCCGTTTGAAAAGGCGCTCGCTGGGGGCGTCTTCGTCAAGAAGCCTGTAGAGGCTCCTGCTGCGCCCGTACCCGTTGCGGCTCCTGTTATCACGCCTGTGGCCCCGCCTGGACAAACTCGAGTCGGTGGTACGGATGGCAGCGCGAGCATAGGTCGTCCCACCGCTCAGCCCGCGCCTCGGTCTAGCGAGCCGCCTGCTGTTCAGGCCGCGCGTCGACCCGCTCCAGCTCCTGTCTCCGTGAGTGATGATATCCTGCTGAGGCGACGGACTCGCTGGTACAAATCATGGTGGTTCTGGGGGCTCACCGGTGCGGTCGTGATCGGTGGCGCTGTAGCAGGCACCTACGCGGTTATGCAGGGGAATGAGCCGAGTGACCGTTTTGATGTGGAGGTGCAGTGGTGAAACGCTCTCAAGCATATCTGATGGTCTTCGCCGCGAGCCTTCTGTTGGCGTGTGGAGGCGATGACACAACAAAGGTCTCTGTGAAGATCTATCCGGCCGAGGGGGCCATGCACGACACCCTGCTTACGGATGGGTCGTCAAGCTTCATGGAGCTTGTTCTCACCGGAGGCCCAGCGCCCTTTGTGCAACGTTTTGACCTGGCTAATCGTTCAGGCCAACTACTGGACCTGCCTGTCGGCGTCGGCTACCGGTTAGAAGCGCGCGGCTTCTCTATTGGTGGCGATGGGAGTTCGAGTCTGAACTTCTACGGCGCATCGAACGCCTTTGGTGTAGATCCTGGAGTGGTTAACCGAATCACAGTCCAGGTTGGGCGCGCCGACTGTCTCGCTTATAACCGACCATCGGTTTATCGAGACCCGACGGGCACCGCTGATATGACCGAACTTAGAGTCGGCATGAGCGCTACTTTGCTTCGTGATGGGCGCGTTTTAGTCGCTGGTGGAGCGACCCTCGACACAAACGGCAACGTCTTGACCGTGTCGGACACCGTCGAGATCTTCGACCCTGTCCACTCTCAATTCCTCGTCGCGCCATTTCGCCTCAGTGAGCCGAGAGCGTTTCACACAGCGACGCTTCTCTCCACTGGCGAAGTGATGATCGTGGGCGGACTCAATGGGAGCGACCGGAGTCCGACATCGACGGCGAGCACCATTAACGTGGATGGTCCGAACTATGTCTCGCCAGTCACCGTTGGTCTTGAGTTTCAGGCTCGTTACGACCACAAGGCCATTACGTTGTCAGACGGCTCTGTGCTCATCGTTGGAGGGACGGGCGCCGATGGGTCTGCGCTGGATTCAAGCTATCGCTACTACCCAGTCGACCACAGCTTCCGAGTTCAGGGGCGGATGAAGTATGCCCGTACAGGGCACAGCCTCTCCCCGATGCTACGCGGGACAGAGTTGGCCTTGGTGGCTGGTGGTAAGAGTCAGGGCACAGTCCACGGGAGTGTTGAGGTGTTCACCATCAACCCCGGTCAGACCGGATGCCAAGACGGTCAGGTGCCTAACGAGACCGATGGATGCTGGGTCGAGATGCCCCAGCTCACCATGAACCCAGGTCGCTGGGGGCATACCGCAGTCGCCGCCTATGGCGGTGAAGACGTCGTCTTGATCGGTGGCTATACGGGGGCTGACGGAAGCGCGGCGACGGATGAGATTAGAGTCGTGCCACAGAGCTTAGGGGGCCTCTTTGAGGCGGGTAATCTGCTCACACCTCGGGGCGAGGTCGCCGCGGTTGAGAGCAACGATGGGGTGAGCAACTTCATCCTCGTGGCTGGTGGGCGCCGAGACGCTGTTCCTCAGCAGACCGCCGTCCGGCTTGTCCGCGAAGAGGTGAACGGCGCCATCAGGTACAACGTCGAATCACTCACCGATGGCTGTATTCAGCCTGGGTCATTTCCAGAAGCGAGATGGTCTCCCGTCGGTGTTCGCCTCACGAATGACGTCATCCTCATGATGGGAGGCGGCAACCAATCCATCGACGGTTTTAGCGCGTCTCGCCGAGCCGAGTTGTACTTTCCCCGCCACGTTCGGCAATAGCCGGGTCGGCCTGACCCGAAGATTCGAATCCATATCGCTCTTCGGGTCTTCTTCAGAACTCCACATTTGCTCTTCCCTTTGGCGTACCTGTGTACGACCCCCTTGTCGCACCTACGTTTGGGGTGAACTTTGCTTAGCATCCAAGCTCGTTTCGGTTCATACTCCTGAGTCGATGGGCAACGTCATCATTGGGAGCACCTGGCGTCTTGAGACAGCGTCCTAATCTTTTTTCCTGTGTCGCTCTGCTGTGGGTAGCGCTGTTTCCGCTGCTGGCTCAGAGTTTTGTCGCAGGAGAGCCACACCGGCTTTACGCTGAGCACCGTCTCTTCGGTGGCGCGGTCATTACCGGAAACACTCTGACGGCGCAGTCAGTTGTGGCACCCCAGGTCAACAGCGTCCTGCTCGATGTCTCTGGTGGCGATGTCCGGGATATGCCCTTCGACGCTGAGCTGGAGGCTGCATACCTCTTTTGGAGTGGTAGCATCGACGGTGCGCCGGACCGGAACGTCTCTTTGACCTCCGTCGATGGAGCCCGAGCGAACGTCGCCGCTGATCGCTGCGTCAGCATCGACAACCTGGGGGGCTTCTTCTACTGCCGATCAGATGTCACTGACATCTTGCGCGATCGTGGTGGCGCTAATCAGTTCAATGGAACTTATTTTGTAGGCGATGTTCAGGCGTCAGTAGGCCAGCTTCGCCGAAACGGGCAGTGCGAAGACCGCTTCTGTCAGGCGAAGTACGCAGCTTGGAGCCTCGTCCTCGTCTATCGATCCGAGAGCGCTCGGACTCTGAGAGACGTCTTTATTCACGATGGCTTTCGACAGCTCGATGAGGACGAGACCACTCCAGGAGTCGATCGCTTCACGATACGAGGGTTTGATTTTCCTGAAGGGGGTGAGGCATCGGTCACCTTTTTCGGCTTGGAGGGTGACTCCTTTCTTGGGGTGCCTCCCCAAGACACAGACCCGCTCATCCCTTGTGACACCTGTTTTGACTACATGAACTTCAGTGGTGAGCGACTGAGCGACGCGCTCAATCCTCCGAACAATCTGTTCAACAGCAGCTCTCCCGGCGGCTTCACCCTCGGAATGGACCTAGACAGCTTTAATGTCTCTGATCG
>CALELH010000044.1 GCA_937902595.1 uncultured Myxococcales bacterium | reverse complement strand
GAGATATTCGAGCGGTTCGAGCGACCCTCATCTTAGCCGAGGTCATCGACGAGGCAGACCGCTGGACCGGTGGCGACACCATCGTCGTGCAAGTGGGTGACCAGCTCGACCGCGGTGATGATGAACAAGAGATCGTTGACCTGTTCGAAGATCTCTCCGATCAGGCATGGGCAGCTGGTGGAGGCTTCTTTCCACTCGTGGGCAATCACGAGACGATGAACGTCGGCTTGAACTTTGGTTACGTGACGGCTGGTGGCTGGTTAGACTTCGCCGATATCCCCTACGATGAAGGGGACCCACAGCTCAATCTCTATCCTGCAGAGCAGCGAGGCCGCGTCGCGGCGATGCGTCCCGGCGGAATCTACGCTCGAATCTTCGCCGAGCACAACATGGTGATGATCGTCGGAGATACGCTCTTCGCTCACGGTGGATTACTCCCCCAACATCTCGTCATGGGCTTGGATGAGATGAACCGTCGCGTTCAAGCGTGGATGCGTGGCGAAGGCCCCATTCCCGACACCATCAACAGCGCAGAGGGCGTCGTGTGGAACAGATTCTATTCGAGTGGAACAAGCGCGATGGACTGCGCTCGCCTGAGCCAGGTCTTATCCGCCCTCGAGGTCGATCGGATCGTCGTCGCGCACACGGTCCAACCGCAGGGTATAAACTCAGCATGCGGAGAGACCGCCTGGCGTGTCGACGTAGGGCTATCTAATCATTACGGTGGCCGGCCTCAGGCCCTCGAGATCGTCGGCGACGCCGTGAGGACATTGGGACCTTAGAGGAAACTGAGGACTAGATTCCGGCGCTCCGCTCACTAATGGCCGCCAGCAGGCGCTCTTCGAACGCGTCTACGCTCAAGGTCTCTTGTTCCTTCACGCCGTATCGTCGAAGCGTCAGAGTCCCCTCCTCTGCCTCGCGCTCACCGACGATGAGAATGTTAGGGACCTTCTGAGTGATCGCGTTTCGAATCTTCTTGCCCATCGTCTCAGATGAGGTGTCCAGTTCAATGCGGATAAGCTGTTCACGTAATCGGTCGACGACGGTCTGAGCGTACTCTTCAACCTTCTCACTGACCGTCACGATGCGCACCTGAACAGGCGACAACCAAGTTGGGAACGCCCCGCCAAAGTGCTCTATAAGGACACCGACAAACCGCTCCATAGAACCGAAGGGAGCGCGGTGAATCATCACAGGTCGATGATCTTCACCATCGGCACCGACGTAACTCAGATCAAACCGTTCGGGTAGATTGTAGTCAACCTGAACCGTCCCAAGCTGCCACTCGCGTCCAAGGACATCCTTCACCACGAAGTCGATCTTGGGACCATAAAAGGCCGCCTCGCCAGGCTCCTCACTGAAAGGAACCCCGAGGCTCTCAGCAGCCTCTCGACACGCCTGCTCAGCCCGATCCCACCGCGCGGGATCTCCCACATACTTGGTTGAGTCTGGATCACGTAGGCCAACGCGCACTCGGTATGACTCCATGCCCAACTTAGAGAAGATGATCTGCACGATCTTGATGCAGCCTTCGACCTCCTGACCTACCTGGTCTTCGGTACAGAAGATGTGCGCATCATCCTGAGTGAACCCGCGGACGCGAGTCATCCCTGAAAGCTCGCCAGACTGCTCCCAACGATACACTGTTCCGAACTCTGCGAGGCGTACGGGCAGGTCTCTATAGGAGTGAGGCTGTCGGTCAAAGATCTTTATGTGGTGTGGACAGTTCATCGGCTTAAGCAGATAGCCCTGCACCTCCCCCTCATCCATCAGGTTAGCCAAGTGGCTACAGGTAGAGCCCTCTTCGGCCAAACTCGACAGCTGATCGCGGGAGACGAGCGGCGGGTATTGGCTGTCCTGATAGTAGGGATAGTGACCACTGGTTCGATACAGATCGAGCTTTCCGATGTGCGGTGTGTACACCTGGGAGTAGCCCTGGCGCTTAAGCTCTATCGAGATGAACTCCTGAAGTTCATTCCGTACGATGCTGCCCTTTGGAGTCCACAAGATGAGGCCTTGTCCAACCGCTTCATCGATGTGAAACAAGCCGAGCTCACGACCGAGCTTCTTATGATCCCGAGCCAAAGCCTCTTTGTAGGCTTTGACGTGCGCGTCGAGCTGCTCTCGCGTCTCAAATGCCCAAGCATAGAGACGAGTCATCATCACGTTCTTCTCGTCGCCTCGCCAATACGCCCCAGCGACGCTCCTCAGCTTAAAGGCCGCCTTTGGAAGCTTCCCCGTGGTCTCTACGTGAGGCCCCTCGCACATGTCGAGAAAAGGACCATTCCGATAAAAGGTGAGCTCCGAGAGTCCCTGCTTCTCGAAGAGTTCCTCGGCATACTCTCTTTTGTAGGGCTCCCCCATCTCATCCAAACGCGCCATCGCCTCATCGTACGGTAGCTGCTCACACTCAAACGCCTGACGCTGCTTGATAATGTGACGCATCTTCTTCTCGACCGCCGGAAAGTCCTCTTCGGTGATCGGTTCAGACAAGATGAAATCATAGTAGAAGCCATCGTCGATAGGCGGCCCAAAGCCAAGGGTCGATCCTGGTCGCAGCTCAAGTACGGCCTGAGCCAAAACATGGGCCAGGCTGTGCCTGATCCGATACAAAGGGCTGTCGCGGTGACTATCTGTATTTTCCATCTGTCTCTTTTCCCGGTACGAACTACGCGACCGTCAGCGCCGCGATCGCGGCGCACAATGCCACAGACTGAGTCAGGATGGGAGCACGAAGATCAAGCGGGACGGCTTCACCTGGCAGCCTCCGCGCCAGACAGTTCGAGTTCCAGACCACGTCCCCAACGCCAAAGCTGACCTCAGCCCGCCTTGGCCTCCAGATTGGTGCCACTGATAGTCTGACGATTGGAGTCGAAGAGGAAATACGCTGAGCGACGATTGGGAAGCACGATGTTCGGGGACTTACTGCAGCTGTCAAAGACGCGCTACCAATACACAGAGTTCATCAACGAGCCCCTCTACAAGATGCTGACCCGCCTACTCGAGTGGTGCGACGAATACCAGGAAAGCCTCGAGAACCTGGTCACCGACTCTGAGTCGTCCTTCTGGGCTGTAGACATGAGAACGTTCGAGCGGCGGTCGCCGACAACCCGAAGACACCGGGCCCAGACTATCCGAAACACCGAGTCAGCCTGACCTCGCTCTGAGGTCAGCCCCCCGCTCTGGCGATAGCGCCCCTACTTACTCAAAACGCGCGCGACATCGGCTGCGTCCTCGACTTGGTCTCCCCCGGGGAGCCAGGCGTCCAAGCCGACCACGCCCTTAAGACGGGTCAGGAGCAGCGCGGTATGCACTCCGCGGGTGAGCCGAGTGACGCCATTATCAGTGAACCAAGCTGCGTGACCGACAGTGGGCATAGAGACGAAGTGTGCGGGCGATGGAGCGCCCCGGTAAAAGTTATCCGCCCACATATGAGTGTCCGGCGTAATGAACCGGTCCTCGGCTCCGAAAGTGAGGGACTCAGCGCGCATCTGGTGAATGATCCCAGAGTTCTCGGCGACGCAGTTTGGCGCGACAGGAAAATCATTACAGCTGCCCTGCGGCGTATCTCCCAGGAAACACGGTGGGCCACCACTGTTCTGCGGGTCCCAAGCAACGACCACGTCGATTCGGTCGTCAAGGGACGCGGCGTAGAAGGACAGCTTGCCCCCGAGGGAGTGACCCATGGCGGCGACTCGCTCTGCGTCGATCCTATCTGCCGCGGCGCTGTCCCTCAGCGCCCAATCGAGGACAGCCAGCACCTTGGCCGTCTTCAAGTCATGCTCGGCAGGCTCCATGAGACCTCCCCCCGCTACATCCGCACCGACGACAACAAAACCGTGACTAGCGAGATGCTCAGTCATAAATGGATAGCGCTCGTAGCTCGCTCCATGCCCAGGAAGCGCGAGCACCAGCGGCACCGGCTCCATCACGCCTCTTGGAGAAAAGATTGAGACAGGGATACTCTCTCCGCCTGCTGCGGGGACCGATGTCTCAACACGATCCACCTCATAGGGTCCCATTTCACTTGGATTCAGCCCTTGTCCCTGGACAGCTGGCTGCTGCGGGATCTCGGGCCGAACTACGCCACACACAACCTGTAAGTCGTCACCACACGGAGGCACCGGGCCAAACATCGATCCCATGTCCGCTGACGAGACGTCAGCGGTCGAGCTATCCGAGATACCTCCATCACTCACCTCAGAATCCGCGATGTCCTGGTCGCCATCCACCGCAACGTCCCGGACAGAGGCTGCGTCCGCGATGACGCGAGCGTCCAGAGCGGACCGGGCGTCAGGCTCGGTGCGTGCATCAACCAGGACACCTGCATCTTCAGAGACCAGGGCATCATCCATGTTAGACGGTGATGATGATGAGTCGCAGCCGGCCATCAAGAGGGCGGTGAGACCAAGCGCGTAACGTAGCTGCATAACGTTCTCCTGAGCGAAATCTTGCTGTCGATTTCGCCGAGCATAGCGAACAGGTCAGATCAAAGCGAACGCCGCTTGTGAATCACCGTCCACGATGGGATTGATCAAGGACTTCGCGAGGGGCTGCCCCCCATTTTCTTGCTCGCATCGGTCATTGAAGAGGGAGACAGAGGGCGCGGCTTCAGTCCCTCAGACTCATCACACACACGTAGTCGGTCAAGGACGTCTTGATGCCCAGCGCGGTCGGCTGTGCGCCTGCGCAGGTCCAACCGGTGGGGCAATCAGACGTCTGCTCACAATAAAGCGTACAGTAACGTCGAGGACCCTCTTCTACACATTCGACGCCGCCCACTAAGAAGCCACGACAGCTATATGAGTCGGCGCACGGAGCACCGAGCGGGGCGCCCAGCAGATTCAACACCGCGACGAGCCCGACCGCGAGCACAGACACCAGCAGCAGCGCCCTCCAAAACACCGGCCGGGCGCCCGTAGATTTCAGCTGAGCCCCTGCCTGACTTGTCTCGTCCATGAGTTCGAAGCTCCTCATCACCCATGTGAATCTTCACCATTCATCCCCTCGAGAGGTGTTCACCTTCACTTAAGGATTTGATGTGCCGTAAGACGCGATTGTGAATGCCGTGCACCACCCAATCAGCCCACGCTGACCAGTACAGGTCCGGCGCCATATCCAGGGTGTACCAGGTCGTGCCGATCAGCTTTGTACGGCCGTTAGATAAGCGCTCTAACTTGAACTGTCCTCGGCGACTCACCATGTGTCCGGCGATATGAGGCGCATGAACCACCTGGTATGGGCTCCACTCCTCCATCGAGGGCGGCTGCTCGACGACGTCGAAGGCCAATCGCCTCGGTGGATCCCAGACGGTGATCGGCTCGACGAATGGACCCGTCGTGAACTCGCAGTACCGAACCGCTCCGACTCCCTCTCCGTCGATGGTCGCCCGTAACGGAACTGCGACGCCTGTCTTCATCAGCCAGTCACTCGGGGGCGGCAGCTCGGAGAAGCCGATGACATTAGGCCAGACTCGCTCCGGAGCGGCGTCGATGATGATGGCGGTCGTGACCGGATGGACAGGGAGCGACTCGGGAGGTGCACCGAACTGGAGCAAGGTCAGGATCGGCAACCCCACCGCCATGGCCCCGATAGATGGCGCCGAGGACTGGGTGGCCTTCGCCATCGCGGTACCAACGACCGCCCCCACGACCGCAAGCAGTAAGCAAACCGGCGCAGCAGTCACCAAGCAGATTAGGCCCTCCAACGCTAAGAGGATGAAGAAGCCTCCACAGATCACCACGCTCGCGACAGCGGCGCCGACCCCGGGCATCCACCCTCGATACCCATCCCGGTTCACCAAGTATGCGCAGATGGTGCCCATGAGAAACGGAGTGCCCATAAAAACCGCCGCTCCATAGGCCTCCGCACCGAAGACGCTGAGACTCACGAGGGCGACCCCCAGCAATGGGGCCACCACAATCGCCATGAAAGCGCTCTTGAACGTGCTCCCATCCGGCGCGGCCTCTTCATCTTGTACGGAGGTGTCCGCGCGGTCTTGTTGGGACGGAGCGATGCTCAAAGCGATGATCACCATGAGGTTGATCAACGGGAGCAGAAAGAGGAGTCCAAACCAGAGAGACCAGCCTGCGTCACGAGCGCGCCGCGCGCTCATGCTCAAGCCGATCCAGATAAAGGGGATGGCCCAGATGATGGAGGCATAGACCCACCATTGGCTCATGGCCGGCTCCAACTCAGGCTGAGTGGAGTTCACAACCAAGCTGGACAGACGATAAGACAGAGAGGGATGCAAGTACTCAATTGGATTAAGAAACTTACCTGGCGTCCCCAAGTACATGAACACGCTGTCCACACCATACTTGAGCGCCATCAATCCCACGCCGTGGCTGAGATATACGCTCCGATTCACGGAGCGAGAGAAGCCAAACCAAAGACTGAAGATACCGGACACCATGCCTCCTCACCGAGGCCTTCTCGAATCAGAAGTGAAGCCTCCGCTCCAGCGAGTCTAGCCTATGTTGTTCTCTGCGTCGTCGGACAACTAGAATGAGACACAATCGCCCAATCAAGGTGACGCCGTCGCCTTCCTGAGGGCGGGTGCTCAAGCGCTGAAGCGATGCTCCGGTCGTCGATATTGAGCGTGTGTGG
Source organism: uncultured Myxococcales bacterium (assembly GCA_937902595.1). GTDB lineage: Bacteria > Myxococcota_A > Bradymonadia > UBA7976 > UBA1532 > UBA1532. The sequence goes on along the minus strand of CALELH010000044.1, from coordinate 798 downwards.
TCTTACCGAGCAGTAGGGCACGGGCCTCGTCGGCGGCCAAGCCAAATTGATACACGGCGCCCTTGTCGTCAGGGTCGCACAAGACGAAATAGATGGCGTTGACCCCAGAGTCGAGCCAAGTGCAGAGATGTGACGCGTACTGAGATCGATAGGAGTTCACCTCCTTATGCAGGTCAGGAGCCAGAGCACGATAGGGCTCAGCCGCGCGATCACAGCAGAGCACGACAGGCCCGCACTGGCTGTGGTCATCAGTGTCACCATGCTTGTGAATGTAGACACCAGCCTGCCCAGACTCCGTGAAGGGGACGGTCCAAGTGGCTTCGCCGCGACGACCACCTGCCCGCTTAATCTTTCGCTTAATCTTCTTAACCATTACTGCCCCTTCATCTCTTCGATGAGCGTATTAAGTATGCTCGCTCCCCCGACCGCAAGGGAAACTCAGCCAACCTCATCCCTCCACGCAGGTCTACGGACACGGCGTCATGGTGCCAGCGGCGTTCCCCTCAAAATTCGAGTCCCCGCGCACTTCGACTACGCTCTGGCCACAGACCTGCTTGAGACCCAACCCACCATTTTCAGTGGCGGTCACCGTGTCAAGGGTCCCAGTGCATCCGGCTTGTATCGAATAGCCGCTCCCTGCGTTGCCATCACTGCGGCCACGCTCCACTGCAACGGTCGCGCTGACGCTCGCGACGAGCCCATCCCCGGTTCCAACGGCCAGGTTAAGCAGGGTCCCGGTGATCTCTAAGTCTGTGAACGAGGCCGCTCCTTGCAACACCAGGGCACCCGCCCCCGCGT
>CALELH010000043.1 GCA_937902595.1 uncultured Myxococcales bacterium | reverse complement strand
CCCTGAGTTTATCGCGGGCTGTTTTTCTGATGACCAGCAGGTGGTCGAGACGGCTGCGCAGCTCCTGCGTATTGTCGCTTTCTTCCAGGTCACCGATGGTGTCCAAGCAGTGATGAGTGGTGCGTTGCGAGGGATTGGGGACACCCGCGGACCGATGCTCTTCAATGCATTTGGTCATTGGTGCCTGGGGCTGCCCATTGGGATGTATCTCGCCTTCTCCTATGGGCTGGGCGCCAAGGGCTTGTGGTGGGGCCTAACGATTGGGCTCTCCTTCGCCGCGATCGTGTTGAGTTGGCGCTTCTTTGTCCGTTCGCGACGGGTCGTAGAGCCCCTGGGGTTCCCTCTCGATGAAGAAAGCGCCTAGATAGGTCTTGCAGACGCTGTGCGAGTGGTTAGACTGGCGCATAAGCAGCTCAACAACCCTCTGATACAGGAGACTTTTCGTATGTCCACCAAGCAGCCCATTCGTGTAGCCGTCACCGGAGCAGCCGGTCAAATCGGCTATAGCCTTCTTTTCCCAATCGCAGCTGGACACGTTTTTGGTCCAGACCAGCCCGTCATCTTGCAGCTGCTGGAGCTGCCGGTCGCATTGAACGCGGTCGAAGGTGTACGCATGGAGTTGGAGGATGGCGCTTTTGAGCTGTTGGCGGACGTGGTGACGACCTCCGACTCTTCTGTGGGGTTCGGAGACGCCGATGTGGCCTTGCTAGTCGGAAGCAAGCCTCGTGGGCCAGGGATGGAGCGGGCTGACCTGATTCGCGAAAATGGGCCTATCTTTATTGGTCAAGGTAAGGCGATCGACGCGAACGCAAATCCAAACGTCAAGGTCGTTGTGGTCGGTAACCCGTGCAACACGAACTGCTTGATCGCCCAGGCGCAGGCCAAGAGAACGAATCCACGCAACTACACAGCGATGACTCGCTTGGACCAGAATCGCGCGATGAGTCAATTGGCCAATAAGGCAGGTTGCGACGTCGCTGATATCTCACGTTTGGCCATTTGGGGTAACCACTCCCCCACCATGTATCCCGATTACACAAACGCGCTTATCGGGGGCAAGCCACTGACGGACGTCATCACTGACCACGAATGGCTGGATGGTCCCTTTATCAAAACGGTTCAGCAGCGAGGTCGGGCTATCATTGATGCGCGCGGTAAGTCGTCGGCAGCTTCGGCGGCGTGGGCGGCCATCAAGCATACGCGCGACTGGCATCGCCCGACCCCTGATGGAGAGTGGGTCAGCATGGCTGTGACCAGCGATGGCAGCTACGATATCCCTGAGGGCCTCATCTACTCGTTCCCATGTACCGTAGATTCTAGTGGTCGATATGAGATCGTCCAAGGCGTTGAGTTGGATTCCAAGGCGCGTGCGCGGGCGGATGCGAGCGCCGCCGAGCTTGTCTCCGAGCGTGACGCGGTCGCTGATCTAATCTGAAGCTCTGACTATGCGCTAGCGGCTGACGTGGTCGGCGGCTAGCGCTTCTTCCAATTCCAGTCTTGACTCGCTTGCACCACTTGGGCTGTGTGCTGATTCTCAAACCGAACAGCGTCCTCAACAGCCTCGTTTAGGCGCGGGATATAGATCTCGTGGCTAGAGCGAATCACTTTGGGCAAAAAGCCCCGCGCGATCTTGTGTTGACCTCCCGCGCCTGGCTGGACAACCCGGTATCCTCGTGAGATGGCTAACTCCATCGGTGTGTAGAGGCACACCTCAAAGTGAAGAAATGGGACCTCTTCGGTGCAGCCCCAGTATCGACCGTAAAACACGCCGTCGCGTACCATGTTAAAGGTGCCCGCGATGGCCTGGTCACCTTTGCTGGCTAGGACCAAGACAATGTCGTCCTTGAGGTGCTCAAAGGCTGCGGCGAAGAAGGCTCGATTTAGGTAGCGTTGGGACCATGAATACTGGTTCAAGGTGTTACGGTAGAACGCCCAGATGGAGTCTAGGTCAGCCTCAGTCGCGTCGACTCCCTCTACGATTCGGATGACCACACCAGCTTCTACAACCTTACGCCTCTCTCGCCGGATTTGGGCTCTACGCTTACTTTTGAGTAAGGCGAGGTAGGCATCAAAGCTCGTGTACTCCTGGTTCAGCCAGTGAAACTGGAGCGTGTCCCGCGGAAACAAACCCTCGCTCCGAAGTTGACTCTGCTCTTCGTTCGACAGGAAGAGCAGGTGGACTCCCGTGGCGGGTTCAGCTTCAGCGGCCGCGCGCGCGCCTTGGAGCAAGATTCGGCGCACCTGCACAGGGTCTACGTTTGCAGCGACTAAGAACCGTCGGCCGTCTGCTGGGCTGAAGGGGATGCAGGCTACGAGCTTAGGGAAGTATGGGAGGCGCGCCCGGTGGGCAGCGTCGGCCCACGCATAGTCGAAAATGAACTCTCCATAGCTGTGGTCTTTCCGATAGAGAGGCAGGCCGCCCACCATTTCGCCATTCTCATGGACGGTGATGAATCTAGGGTGCCAGCCCGTCGATGGCACGGCGCACTCGGTCTCCTCCAGCGCGCTCAAGAAAGCGTGTTGTGCGAAGGGAGGATCTTCGGGACCCAGGAGTCGGTCCCACTGTTTGCCATCAATGGACGTCAGGCTTGTGTGGATCTTGTATTCCATTGCCCGTCAGAGTGCGTAACCAAGGGGCCGCCGGTCAAGGGTCATTGCAGCGGTCGTCGTTCGTGGTAGCGTGGCGTTATGAGAAACCTAACTAAAATCGCAGTCTACTGTGGGTCGAGTAGCCATGTGTCCGAAGAGTACATGGAGGCTGCCCGCGCGACAGGCGTTTACTTGGCGCTACAAGGTATTACCGTCGTTTATGGTGGAGGCCGAGTGGGTACGATGGGCGCGGTCGCTGACGCGGCCTTAGCTGCTGGGGGTGACGTCATCGGCGTTATTCCTGAGCGTCTTCATGATCTAGAGGTCGGGCACACCGGATTATCGACCTTACATGTGGTCGACACGATGGCGACCCGCAAGACGATGATGGCGGACCTCTCCGATGCGTTCATCGCGCTACCGGGCGGCTTCGGGACCCTAGAGGAGATCAGTGAGGTCGTAAGCCTCGCGGTACTCAACTATCATGACAAGCCATCAGCCTGCCTCAATGTCAGAGGCTTCTATGATGATCTCTTTAGCTTTCTCGAGCATGCGACCCAAGAAGGTTTTATTCGAAGGAAACAGCGGGACGCGCTCGTGTTGGAGGAGACTGTTCCTGCTTTAGTGGAGCGCTTGCGTACCATGAGGATTCCGCAGATTAGCGAATGGCTCTAACGGTTAACCCAGGTCGTACATCAGGGCTAACACCGTCACCGCGACGACTCCGCAGACGAGTTGAAGCGGCACCCCAAGTCGAAGAAAGTCTTTGAAGCTGTAGCCGCCGGGCCCGTAGACCATCATGTTTGTCTGATAACCGAGTGGGGTCGCTAAGGACACCGCCGCCGAGATAGAGGTGGCCAGGATAAACGGACGTGCGTCTACATTGATCGTGGCCGCAGCGGCGAGCGCTATAGGGAAGACAAGGGCCGCCGACGCCGTGTTGGTCAGGAACTCCGTCAAGACCATTCCAATCAGATAGACGAGAGCCAGCAGCCCAATCGGTCCGATCGCCGGAGCTGCCAGCACAATAAAGTCACTGATCTCGTTCGCGACCCCGCTTTTTTCAAAGGCTACGGCGATACCGAGGGCGGCGCCGATCACCACGAGCACCGGGGCGTCGATAGAGCGTCTAGCTGCGCCAACCGAGATGCATCCTGTCAAGACGACCAAAAGCGCTCCGCCTACCGAGGCTGTGGCGATTGGGAGGACATCAAAGGCCGCGGTGGCGACGACGCCTAAAAGAACCGCCATGGCGAGCGGGCCTTTGCTGTGGCGAGGCCGTTCAGCGTTCTCGACCTCGCTGATTAAGTAGAAGTCTCGTGAGTCGCGGAAGGTGCGCGCGAATCCCGGCGCCGCCTGAAGCAAGAGGGTGTCGCCGTGACGGAGGACGATGTCTCCAATCTTCCGATCGATGCGTCCTCCATGGCGGTGGACTGCGACGACGGCGGCATTATACCGCCCACGGAATTTAGCTTCTCTTACGCTGAGACCAATCAATGGGGAGCTCCGAGAGATGACGGCTTCATGCAACAACCAATCCGTGTTGTTGCCGTCGGACTCTGCGGGAGCTAGACCACGCCTGCGCTGGAGCTCAACGATGGTCTCAAGGACCCCTGCAAAGCTCAGCCGATCACCGGCCACTAGAGACTCCTCGGGCCCCACGGGGGCGATGATTCTTTGGTTTCGCTCGATGCGTATGAGAAACAGACCCTCCAATTGCCTTAGGTTCGCAGCCTCAACCGTTGAGCCAATCAGTGGGGAATCATCGGTAACGATAAGGTCCGTGCTGTACTCCCGTCTCTGATTCGAACCTGCGGTCTCCTCGGTGTTGGTTGGGTCGAGCAAACGAGATGCCATGAGCCAGGTGAGCGGGAGCCCTACCAATACCAGGCATGCTCCAACTGGTAGCAACTCGAAGACGTTGAAACCTGGGAGCCCTCTCTCGATAAGGAGTCCGTGGACCACAAGATGCGTCGCGGTGCCCAAGAGAGTACATGTGCCCCCGAGCACAGCAGCATAGGAGAGCGGCATGAGCAGACCGCGGTTAGATAGGCCTCTTCGTTTGGCCCAGCCCGATGCGACGGGCATCATCGTCGCGACTATGGGGGTGTTATTGAGAAACGCAGACAGGGGCGCGGTGACCGCCGTGAGCCTTAAGCGGGCGTCACTCGTGGTCTCGACTCTGCTTAACAGTCGCCTCGCCGGCGCCTCCAATGCACCT
>CALELH010000042.1 GCA_937902595.1 uncultured Myxococcales bacterium | reverse complement strand
CTCTTGTTGGAACACTTTTCTTGAGCTACTATTGACACTGCTTCGGAGCTTCGCTAAATGGAGTCACGCTGGCCTCGGGGCTGTTAGCTCAATTGGTAGAGCATCGGACTTTTAATCCGCTGGTTCTGGGTTCGAGTCCCAGGCGGCCCACATTGTGTCCCCATCGTCTAGCCAGGCCCAGGACACCAGCCTTTCAAGCTGGCGACGCGGGTTCAAATCCCGCTGGGGACGCTTTCAAGAGGCGACGGCTGCTTACGGAGCCGTCGCCTCTTTTTTTTCCGATACAGAAGTGTTTGAAGGAACTGGCGTCGCGCGCCGGTCATTGATAGTTTTTGTTCGATGAACGAGGTAAGCCGAAGCACTCTGCAGCTCACACAGAAATTTATCGCCACTCATGGTGCGTCGATACTGTCCCGTATGGGCGAAGAGATCGTGCCCGGCGCGGACTGGCATCTCGGTAGTCACGGCGCCGCCATTCGCGTAGAGGGAGAACACGACAGTATCTTTGAGAGGTTGGTCGTTCTTTTGCCACGACCTGCGGATGCTGACGAGCCGTTGTTCCGAACGTGGGTCGAAGAGCGGATCAAGCAGCTGTCTTGGTATATGGAGATGTCCAACACAGGGACCTGTGTACAGAAGTCCTTTCACGCTCGGCACGCAGTCTGCGTTTTGATGAGGCGCATAGGTCGGGCCACGGGCGATCCCATGTTCAGTATGCCCGCCCCGTCACTAATCCCTGGAATACTTGACCGGTTCTTATTGGATCTGCAGCGCTATGTGCGTCATCTCGGAGACGTTGAACTCCGGTATGTACGGGCGATGAAGGCTTACCAGATCCCACGGTCAAAGAAGCCTGATGAGTTTGTCATTGGGCTGGATGTCCTACCGACTCTGATCGGTCTGGACCGCGAGACGATGGCCGTCAGCCCTCTCACTTTGGCCCGAGGCATCATTGGGGAGTTCGCTGAGCTTCTGGATCAATACCGAGAGGGTAAGGTCTCGAAGTTGTCTAGCTCGCCATTGAAGTGGCGAAAGCAGCGTAAGGAGATCGCATTAGTGGATAGTGTCGTGGATGGCTTAGATGAGATCTGCGCCAATATCGACCTCAGACGGCCTGGGATCGATGTAGTGCGCGAGTGGCTGGGCACCCTCATCCCGCGTAAGGCTAAGTCCCGTCCGTCTTCGGCTGGCTCTCGGAACGTGACCATCGTTCTTGTTCTGGCGTGTTGCGCTTTGGCCTATTATCTCGCGCGCTGACCGCGCCTTCTACAGCCCTTCTATCCAGCGCCTTAGTTTGATGTAGTCCGGGTCGTCACGACCGTTGAACACGACTCTGCCACCATGCTCAATTTGACCGGTCTCCTGAGATGGTTCGCCCAGCGGTTCAACAAGTAGAGACGAATCCAGAGGCGAAGATCGGTTCACTATCGCCAGCGCCTCTAGGAAATTGTAGTCACCGCTGCATGGAGTCTCTGCAGGTGCGAAAAGAAGGCGGCCGGCGTTTGGGCCCGCATGGCAGTCAGAGCCACCACAGCGTCCCCCGGGCATGTCTGGTGAACCAACGAGGGCTGCGTTGATCCCAAGTTGTTCGTAGCTGTCCCGCCATGGTCTCTGTTGATCAGTTATCTCAAGCTCATCGCAGCGGTAGTCAATGGGCCGTACCTGCTCCATTTTATCTTCTGGTGCTGTGAGCGCGTCTTCAATCCAAGCGATCACGAGTCCATTGGTCATGGAGTTTTGTAGGATAAAGCCAGAATGCCCTGACGGATGGTGTCTCAAGAATTTACTATTATTGGGATCGTCGTAATCGATCAGCCGGTCTTGGGTGAACTCCTGAAAGTTTGAGTCCGCCTGTTCGTCGGAAATGTTGCCGCCTGGACCTGAGGTGAACTGCATAAATTGGTCATCGAGGCTGACGGTTTCAGCTTTGTGACACGCGAGGTTTCCACACCCGACCATGATGGGCTGGACGTTCTCTACAAAGAGCTCCAGGCTCGGCCACCGCCCGGCAGGGACGCCGCCGTCCATTAATGGCTGGTCTGATGCGTCGAGAGCCATCGGCGCGGCATCTGGAAGCCCCGCGTCGGCACTCATTGATCGAGGCGTGAGGTCGATGGCGTCTCCACCACAGCCGAAGAGTATGCTCTGCAGCAAAAGCGCGGAGGCCATGGTGAATCGGTAGGCCATACGAGTGTGATATTAGCTCATTATTGGTTTTGAATATAATCGGCGGCGTTACCCTGGGGTTCACCGTCAGCATCGAGCCAGGCGTCTAGTACCAACCCATAGGGGTTATTGGCGTCGTTTGGATTACCCATCAACCTGTATAGGGTCTGGCCGCCTAACGGGCCTGCCATAAGGCTGTTGGAGACGTTGCCACGGCTCGCCGTGGGTCCCTGAGCGCCCAGGAGCGGATGAGAGCTGCTCGAATTGGCGGTTCCATTAAATTCAACGACTCGGTCTAGGTCATAAACCACGTTGTTGGCGTTGAAGTTATTCGCGGGGGCGCCGTTTTGGCAGTACTCGCGGTTCGCGTTGTTATCCAATGGGTTCACAGGGCAGCCAAACTCATCGAATAGAAAGAGCGCGCTCCCCATGCCCGATACCATCCGTGGAAAGAATGGGGAGTCGAGCTGATTGCCCGTGTTTTGACCAATGTGTTCCTGCAATACGTTGAAGTTGATGTTTGCGAAATCATTGTTCTGATACGCCGCCAAGAACTGCCGGTACTCATTGTCGTAATTGTTTACTGCGTTTTGAGTGATGTGGCAGCTGACACAATATCGAGGGCCCTCTTGATCCACGGAGACCCGCCCACGAATCGAGTGTGGAGCCATCTGGTTCATGGCGAGGGCAGGGAAAGCGTTCCTTCCCGCAGTGTTCGGGTTGTTCCCCTCACCAAGTCGATCCGAGAACGCGAAGACCTTTGAGGTGTCGCCGTTGATGTCTTGGTAGCGCCAGAACACCTTCTCAGCGGGTGAGATTTGGGTGATCTTTCCGCGGCTGTTGACGCCTAGGTACATCATGATTGGGGACTGATAGACAAAATCTGCAGCTTGCTCCTGGAGTTGGATTCTTTCACCTGTGATGTTGCTGAAGAAATAGTTGTCGGGGTTCGCGTTGTATGCGGTCGCCAGGTGGCAGCCGATACAGTTGTTTGTCCAAGACGCGTGGCATGAGGCGCAGTCCATGGTGTCCATGTGGCTAAAGTTCGCCTGCAGCCCCTGTATGTTGTTCTGCCGCGGCCCAATCCCTGTCGCCGCTTGACCATCGTTCCGACCCATCGCGTAGGACGCCTTTGGGTTATAAATGAGGCCGCGTTCAGGCTTAAGTGGATGGACCTTACCGGTGTCAAAGATGACGTCTTTAGTTTGCGGTACATAGCGTATCTGACCGGCTGTGCGGGTCTTGATATAGTAATTGCCGTCCCCCGCGTTCCGAGTGACGTGACGCATCGCGTTGCCATTCTTGTCTACCGCGCAGGTGGCCTGGTTACCCTCATAGTCGACGCAATCCGTGGTGGTGGCATATCCGTCCACTGATCCGTGACAGTTCGCACAGCTTATGGCGACGTCTTGGTCTTGGTGGCTCTTTATCTGGCCGCTGCTCTGGTCCCCGCGAGTGCCTCCGTGTAAGTCGCGACTACCGTGACAGTCGATGCAGCCCATCCCAGCCTCATAGTGGACATCTGGAGGGGTGTCATCCCGACCATCGCCATCATAATCTTCGGTCAGGAGATGTTGGTTCGCCTCGCGCCCGTTGAACGTATTGTTCCCGATGGTCTGGTTGTACAGGCGATTGTCATTCGCCGTATCCGTAAAGTTGTCAGGGTTGGCTGGATATTGATTGTTATTGGCCACGTCGGCGTTCTGATCCATCCGAATACCCCAGTATTGAAGTACAGTTCGGTTGGACCCTTGGTGGCAGCCGACACACGCGCGGTCGCTAATCCCGCGGACAAGACCGCGGTTAGGCAATATCTTAAAGACGTTGCGGATCTCGTGGGCTTCGATATGAGGGCGCTCAGCGAAGTTTGCCTGGTCGATAGCGTCCACATTACGTGGCTCTTCTTTGTCCACATTCGGATCCCCCGAGCTGCTCCGCCCGGACATCGTGTATTCCATATGACAAGCGGTACAACCAGAGGACCGGTAATCAGCGTAGCGATTGTTCGCTCCCGCCGAATACAGGTGGCAGTTGCCGCAGGTGATGCTGACCTGTTCATCAACGAGCAGCTCAAGGTTACTCTCGAGCCTGACCCGGTTTGGCTTAAGCGGGTCTTGATTCGCGTTGATGACGTCATTCTCCAAATTAGCTGCGTTGAAAGCGGGATTATCATACAGCGGAGGTTGGCCGTAGACAGCGCGCTCCGGCTGCTCGACGAGCTGGCCGACTTCGCCCACCTCGCGTGTCGCAGGGTTGTACCCAGGGTTTTGGACAGCTCTTGGGGCAGAGCTCGCGAGGCTATCCCCATCCGTGTCGTTCAGGCCTCCAGGGCTTTGGCTCGCTCGGTGCTCTGGGATACGGTTCTCGACGCCGACACCGAAGCGGGTTGACGAGAATAAGCCTGTCGACGTCGCGATCGTGGATCGAGGAACCCATTGCGCGTGTTCATTGGCGTGGCACCCCTGTGCCCCACAGCCAAGGTTCTTACTCACAACTCGCAGATCACCGGGGTTGATGAATTGGATATATTCTAGTGCGGTGAAGGTCTCTCCTGGGCGCTCTGCATAGGAGTATTCCTGTTCCCGCTTGTCGAGGCCAGCCATCGTGAGACGGTCGGTCCAGGATTCGACGTTTTGCTTATAGTATTCACGGTGCCGGCCGAGAATTGGGCCGCCGATGGATGGGGGAGGGGGCACATGGCTGCCTTGCCATGTCTCTCCGTCCGGATTACCCCCATGGCAACCGGTACATGAGATGTTGGCCGCTGGCGGAAAGGGGTGTGGGTTCTTCAGGCCGCGGCCCGCATAGTCATTTCGGCGGGAGCCGTTGTGGCAAAACATACAGCTCTCAACGACCTGCGGGGTGTCGTCAACGACGCACATACCTTCGCGGCAAATTTCGCCGGGGCCACATTCGTTATCATTTAGGCAGCCCGTTGGGCACTGTCCTGGCGCTGGAGGGTTCCCGTATCTAGGGTCACATTCGGCGCAGGCTAACCGAT
>CALELH010000041.1 GCA_937902595.1 uncultured Myxococcales bacterium | reverse complement strand
CCTAGGTACGACCGAGTGTGGTTACCTGATCCAATAATGTACGCGACCTCGACCCGCCGTGAGTAGTCTCCGTCGGGGAGCGTCTCCGTTTGCCACCAGCGGCCAGATTCATCGATGGTGGCCTCGTAGATAAGACCGGTTGGTTCGTGCTTTATCCGAGCAGCCCCATCGATAAACTTTTCGATACGTGGCGCATCTTTTGGTGGGTAGAGGCTGCGTCCCATCCCGGTCTGGGCGAAGCCCTCCGCGTGACTCGGGTGGCAATCGGCGCAGGCGTCATCGGCGGTGTAGGCCCGTTTGACTGGCTCAGGGGCCGGTTTAGGGGCTGGCGCAGCGGCCGCAACCGTCGCGTCGGCTTTCGTGACCGCATCGGGTTTAGGGTGATCCAGGGCAGAGAACAGCGCCCAGTACCCGATCGCCGCTCCCATCGCTGCGATAATTATAATGCGCCAGACCACGCCCTATCCCCGGAGACTCGTCCTGATGACTCTCAGTAGTAGACCTATCATACGTTGCCAAGTGGTTACCGGCTAATCTGAATCTGGTGTTTGGTGGCTAATTGTACCCAGATGAGGCCTAGGTGAGGACAATTGTCCCCGTATGCGATAGAAGCCAAGTACTGTTAAATTAGGTGTTTACGGGGTTTGTGAAGTTGGCATTGTCCGTGCATAATAGACGCCCAAGCTTAATAAAAAAGATAGCGCCGCCCGTTCTCAGACATTGTTCTGGGCTTCTTGAGGGAGTAGTAGGGAGGCGTGGGGAACAAGGAAGTAAGACATGAACACGTATTCGAAGATTCCAACGCTGATGGCTGGGCTGGTCGCCTTGCTTTTTGCCGGCCTGCTCGGCGGGTGCACCACTCTAGAGAACGACTCGGAGACTCGCCTAGAGAAGGAGCGCTGGAACAGCGCCAATGAGCCGACGCGTTTTCGCGGAATCGAGCTGAAGACGAAGCTGGACGCGCTGCCCACGAGCGGTCGCGCCGACCGGGAGATTTGGCCATCATCGTATTGGCCAATGCATCGCGACAGCATCAACTACCGATGGAAGTCGGAGGAGCTGTCTCCCGCCGAGAAGTACGACAAGGCCTTCAATGGCTGGGTCCCTCCAGAGGGCTTCATGGACCTCAAGCCCTATAAGAGCGGGAATAATTGCGAAGAGTACGACAAAGAGTACTACGACCAGCTTGGTCCTCTCGCGAGCATCATCTCTGGTCGCATGGGTAACGGTAAGGCCCGCGATGGGATCGACAACGATGGCGACGGCGAGACGGACGAGTGTGATGACCGCGACGGCGTCGAGACTTGGTTCGGCCTATGCCACGCTTGGGTTCCTGCGGCCATGCTCGAGGACCGGCCACAGCGCACGATCACCCATAACGGCGTGACCTTTTACACGGGTGACCTAGAGGCGCTCATGATCACGGCCTATAATCGCTCTGGCGCTGACATGATCGGCGGCCGCTGCAACGACAAAGAGGTGAAGCGAGACGAGCAAGGCCGAGCGACGGATGTTGATTGTCGTGACTCTAATCCGGGCACCATGCACATCATCATGACGAATTATCTCGGCCTCAATAAGACCGCCTTCGCCGAGGACCGCACCTATAACTACGAGGTGTGGAATCAGCCTATCGTGGCCTTTGAGGTCTCCCAACTCGACGAGATTTCCCTCGAGAAGGCCATCGAAGAGGTCGGCCTCACCGGCGAGACCTACGACCACAACACAGACGCTCGTTTCTTCTATAAGGTCGCGGCGTCTATGACCTACATTACTGAGTCCCATGAGTCCGCTGTTCCAGCCGATGCGTCTCGACATGAGCGTACGGACCGATACACCTACGTGCTTGAGCTGGATGAGGATAAGAACATCATCGGCGGCGAGTGGACGGGCAGCTCGCGCAGCAAGCACCCTGACTTCTTGTGGAACCCTCGTCGTGCGTTCCGCTCATCGGTGCCTAACTTGGACTTGGACAACATCCGTATGCTTATCGAGAAATCTCGTCAGCCAGAGCAGCCTGAGCCCATCGCTCCGTCCGTCGAGCCAGTGGACTTCTCTGTTACATCAGGTGTCGAGATTCCTGACAATGACGTGGTTGGGGTGTCCGTTGAGCTGACCGTTGGCAGCGGCCTGACGGGCGCGGTTGAGGTCTCCGTAGACATCAAGCACCCATCAGCCGTTGACTTGATGGTCGGTCTAATCTCTCCCACGGGTGAGAAGTGGCCCATCCTGGCGCAGGGCGCCGCATCCGGTCGTGACTACAGCGGTAAGGTGACCCTAGACCCAGCACCTGTGGGTGACCTGGGTGGGACGTGGCGACTGCACGTGTCTGATCGCCTGAGCGCTGATGTGGGCACCGTCGACGCCTTCAGCATTAAGGTGACGCCCGCTGCTGAGTAGCCAGCGTTTGGAGACACTCCATAAGAAAAGGCCAACCTCGCGGTTGGCCTTTTTTTGTATGCGATGAGTGAACCCCGCTCGTGATTGGGCTGCGCTTAACGCAGTAAGACGAGCTCGACGAAGAGGCCTGTCGCGAACAGGACAAAGCCCGTAAACACGATCAGCTTAACTTGGCCTCGCATCGCGTGATTCTTTCTAGACATAGAACTCTTACCAAATCCTGTCAGGTGCCTACGCCTTCATTTAACCGGCTTCAGGCCTGTCGAGCAAGTAATGAAGACCGCTTTATACACGGGCCGCAGGATAAGACAAAGGATAAGGCTGGCGGCTGAAAGGTCCCTTGACACTCGTCGCCGAAGTCAGGCTTATGTTGCAGGGGAGTACACGGTGAGGACTTCATGAACTTTGAGATCTCAGAAGAGCATCAGATGCTCCGAGACGCGGTAGCGGATGCCGTGGCGAGGGTCGAGGCTACGCCGGCCGCGCTCTGGCCCGTTTTTCGCGAACTTGGATTGACAGGGATCTGCGCATCGGAGGCTGCAGGCGGCGTCGGAATGGACGCCCTTGCGCTCGCGATCGTGGCCGAGGAGGTCGCGTATGTGCACCCTGGAATGGCCACAGTCTTTGTCTTGCATAACGCGTCTGTGTGCGCCGCGCTTGAGAGCGCCCTTCAGGACGAATCGATCGCGAACCTTCTTGGAGAGCTGCTGGTGGGTGATCGAGTGGGCACAGGGACGGTCTGCTCCGCCGGCGCGAGGTTAGCGCTATGGATGGGGAACGTACCCCACGTGGCTCTGGATAGCGTCAGCGGGTCGGGGACGACGAGCGTCGTTCAGATCACCCAAGACGCCGTGAGCGAGACGGCGTCTTTCGAAGGGCTGGCGTGGGCGTCGGTGTCAGGATCATCCAGTCAATTGACCGTTCCAGGTGAGCATCGCTCGCTTCCCCCCTTGGTCTCGATGGGCCTAGGGGCCGTGGGTGTTGGGATTGGGCGAGCGGCCTTCGACGCTGCAGCTGCCTACTCGATTGAGCGAAAACAGTTTGGAAAGCAGCTGAGCCAGTTTCAAGCGATTCAGTGGATGTTGAGTGACTCCAACGCTGAGCTTGACGCCTCACGACTTCTGGTGCGCGGGGCAGCCAACGCTATAGATCTCGCTGAAGAGGGGACCATCTCTGAACAGAGCGCCTACCACGCCGCGGAGACCGCGATGAAGATCGCCGATCGAGCCATTCAGATCCACGGGGGCTATGGTTATACGCGTGAGTACCCTGTCGAGCGACTGTGGCGCGACGCGCGACAGCTGTTGGTTGGATGCCTGAATGATGGCAGGTCCCTGCGCGTTCGCGTCGCCGAAGGCACCATAGAGGAGGCCAGGTGACAGACGTTGTTCAGCGCATCCGAGGGGGAGACGCGAGAGCTTTAGGGCGCTTGCTGAGAGCCTTAGATGATGGACACGAAGGAGCGGTCGAGACCTTGGCTGCGCTCTGTGATGGTCGCTCCGCCGCACGCGTTGTCGGTTTAACGGGCATCCCAGGGGCTGGCAAGAGCACGCTCACCGCGTGTCTCGTCAAGGCCTATCGCGATCGCGGCCTGCGGGTTGGTGTCGTCGCGGTCGATCCGAGCAGCCCCTTCTCCGGAGGAGCGATCCTAGGCGATCGAATTAGAATGCAGGCCTTCGCAGGCGATCCTGATGTCTTCATTCGGAGCGTCGCCACTCGAGGTAACCTCGGTGGACTCACCAAGAGCTGTCGTAACGTAGTTCAAGCGCTCTCGGGAGCAGGGTTTGATGTCGTGCTGGTTGAGACCGTTGGTGTTGGTCAGGACGAGGTGGACATCGTCCACCTCGCCGAGACGAACGTCGTCTTGACCCTACCTGGTACCGGCGACGGGGTGCAGGCCATTAAGGCTGGGCTGCTCGAGATCGCCGATATCTTCGTCGTCAACAAGGCTGATCTGGATGGTACGCATCAGGCTGTTCGACAGCTGGAGATGCTCCTAGACTTAGAGGGGGCAGAACGCCACGGGTGGACGGTGCCTGTACTGCAGACGGTCGCGACTCGCGCGGAGGGGATCGACGCATTACTGACCGCGCTTGACGGACATAAAGGGCACCTCGATAACACCGCGGAAGGGGAGCGGCGGGGCCGAATGCGAGCCGAAGCCGAGCTCCGCGAAGGGATTCATAGCGCCATCGAGGCACAGGTCTTGGCGCGTGTGGGTGGACCCGATGTCCTAGAGAGATGGGCGAATGACGTGATGGAGGGTCGTAAGACCGTGGCTGAGATCGTCGACCAGGTCATCGCAGCCCCCGACCAAGAAGGCTAACCTTCCTAGAATCCCTCGCAGGACAGCGCTTGAGGTACGCAGTAGCGTCGTCCGGGAATTTGGGCGCAGAAGGCGCCCTCTGGACAGTCGTTATTGTTCTGACACGCGAAGGTGCAAATCCCGGTATTGAGAAACTGACTTCGCACACACTCCAGCTGCTCATCACACTCGTTGTTCTCTTCACATTGGGTACAGAAGCCGTTCCCCTGGGGGATCACTTCGCAGCGCCCGGTCACAGGGTTACAGACGGAGTCGTCCGCACACTCGGGGTTACACTGGGCCGCGCAGAGTCCAGTTTCTGGTTCACAGACCGCGTCGTCGGCGCAGCCCGCCTCAGCGCAGACACCGCCCGGGCAGGTCGGACATTGGCACCTGTTGTCGGCGCACTCCACAGGGTCCTCGCGATCGATCACTTCGACCGCGCACGTCCGACTGTTGAAGCGGAAAGCGCTCCAGAATGAACGTCCATCTTGCAGCTGTCTCGGGCCGAATCGTCGTTGATTTCCCCGACAGTTGAAGGTCAAGGCTGCGGGAGCGTTCCCCTGGTTTGCGTTAAATCGCTCGACACCGACGAGGTAACTACCCGCCTCGGGGTCGATCATACGAATCTGCTCCAAGGAGTCTCCGACGTTCCCACGGGCGTCTCGGATGAGGCCTGGTTCGAGCCAATTAGGGTTCGCGTTTCTCCAGTTACAGTCGTAGACAGGATCGCCATAGGTACCGAGAGGGTGGATCATGTGTAGGTCATAGTCGGTATCTCGACCGCCCTCCCACTCTAGAGTGATCCAAGCCACGGCGATGAACTGGTCGCAGACATCACCGATGCCATCCTCGTCATCATCAACCTGGTCAGAGTTTCTTTCCTGGATGCAGTTGTCACAAACGTCTCCCACGCCGTCGCCGTCGCGATCGGCCTGGTTTTCATTGGCGACGTTCGGGCAGTTGTCTCGGCCGTCCGGCACATCGTCGTCATCGTTGTCGGCACCTCTGCAGGCATTGCCGACGCCATCGCGGTCCCCATCTGACTGATTCGGGTTGGACACTTCTGGGCAGTTGTCACAGATGTCTCCGACGCCATCCTCATCACCATCGGCCTGGCCTGGGTTAAACTCTTCCGGACAATTATCGTCGTTATCTGCGACGCCATCGGCGTCTCGATCCGCGGCTAAGTCACACACGTCTCCACGACCGTCGAGATCTCTGTCTTCCTGATTCGGGTTGGCGATGTCAGGGCAATTGTCCTGTTCGTTTGGTACACCGTCCAGGTCCCGATCGGGGAGCTCTAGCGGATCGCAGATGTCT
>CALELH010000040.1 GCA_937902595.1 uncultured Myxococcales bacterium | reverse complement strand
TCCAAGAGTCATATCTTTACGACCGTTAAGGACAACCAGACATCGGTTAAGATCCTCGTTTTGCAGGGAGACAGTGAAGAGGCGGCGCAGAACGAATTGCTCGGTGAGTTTATTCTGACGGGGTTGCGGGCCGCGAAGGCTGGCGAGCTTGAGGTCTCTGTCACCTTCGATATCAACGCTGACGGCATGGTCTCAGTGAGCGCGAAGGATCTGGAGACGGGACAAGAGCAGGCGATCACAGTGACAGCGACGTCTGGACTGACCCCCGATGAGATCGAGGCGATGATTCAGGAGAATCAAGACCAATTGGTCGCCCGTCGTTCGAGCGAAGAGATCGAGACCTATCGGGTTGAGGTTCAGAGGACGATTATTGAGATCGAGCGGGTCTTTCCGAAGGTGAGAGAGCTTTTGGAAGGGTCGGAGTTTGGCCAGGACGCTCTGCGCAAAGCGGACGGGGTCTTGGAGCGCGCCAAGATCGCGCTGGACGGTGATGATACAGCTGCCTTGAAGACGGTGACAGACGCTCTAAAGCGAACGCACTCGATGTTTAAGGGCGTCGTCCAGAAAATTGGCTGATGGCGAATGAAGCCACCCCTGTCGTAAGAGCCCTCCTATTGGACGGGCGAGCCCACCTTCAGCGAGAAGATTACGCCCGCGCTGAGGATTGCTTCGCTCGCGCTCTCGCGCTTGCCCCCGACGATGAATTCGCGAGGGCAGGGTTGCGGGCGGCAAAGTCCCGAACCAATGTCATCCTGACGTCCGACCCTCTAGAGGACGACGGCAGCATCGATTGGAAAGCTCACTACGAGGCTGGCGCCGATTCATCTATTGATTTACCCCCGCCGCTTGCCGGTGACCTGATCGCGGACACGGTCACGACAGAGGCGGACTCAGAGTCACTCCGCGTCACGGGGTCAACCCAGGACGTCCCTGCTGTATCTAACCCCGAGACCGATCCATTCACCTGGGAGCAGGACAGGTTCTCTTCAGTGGAGGTGAACTCGGACGGCATGCCTATTGGAACCCCCCTTCAGGTCGAAGAGAGCGGCGTAACTCGCGATCAACGGGAGTTGGGGAGCCTTGAATCAAGCAGGCATGTTCAAGACACGGCCGACGGAGACGGTGACGTGAATCCCGCAGACTCTGAGGTCGACGACACTGCACCGCCACAATCCGAACCCCCTCCACACTTCATTGAGCATGGGAACGTGCTCGGTGCGGTTCAACTCGAAGAGTCTGGTCTCGCGCCGATCGACACCCTGGAGGAACCGGCTGAACTCGAGCAGGGAGAGATGGAGGTCGATGGATTACTCTTGCTCGCCCAGAGACGATATGAGGCTGGCGATTACTCAGGAGCGGCGGGTCTCATCGACAGAGTCTTGGAGGAAGACCCGACCCATGAGCGTGCCCTCGAGCAGAAGAGGCGTAACGATCAACGGATCCTCAAGGCCTCGGAGGCGAGGCTGGGTGACCTTGCTCGCAGCCCTCGGCTCAAGCTGCGCCAGGAGGAGTTTGTGTGGCGGTCCTTGAATCATCACGAGGGCTTTGTACTCAGCCAGGTTGATGGCATGACGTCCTTCAGTGATTTGATTGAGATCTCAACCCTGCCTCGCGCCGAGGTGACGCGGATCTTAGCCCGCCTCGTTGAATTGGGTATCATCGCTTAGCTGGCGTATCAGGCTAGACCCGGCCTCTAGAGCTGCGCTCCACATCAGCCATCCAACGAACAAGCGTATCGGCATACTCTTCGAAGGGCGGACATCGGATCTCCGTGTCAGCCAAACGCTCTAGGGTACCAGAGCAGCTATATGTCACGTGCTGAGTGAGGTCGCCTACCAACGAAGGCGCGGAGGGCACAATGTTCTCTAGGCCTACAGCGCTGATCAATCTGGAGATGGCGCCGATGGCCCATTTATCAAATCGAGGTGCAGGCCGGTTGGCGATGTCGGCAAAAAGCTCAAAGGCTTGCCGAGTGCTTACGGGGTTGGGATCCGTAAGATGAAAGGTCCGCCCGAGCGCGACGGGGTCTGAGGCCAGAGACCAGGACGCGCGCACTACGTAGTCGATGGGGACAATATTGAAGGGGACAACTCCTGAGCCTGGAAGGAAAACGGGCATCTCGCTGGGCATCCGTAACATCAGAGAGAGCAGGTAAGATGGTCCTTCGGTCAAACCTGAAGCGTCGCCTGTCTTAGAGTGTCCAATCATGGCCGATGGCCGCAGTACGGTGATGGGTATCCGGGGCATGGCCGACCGAGCCATGTGCTCCGCCATCTGCATGGCCTCTTCGTACGGCGTTCTGAGAGATTGCCCGACGTCGAGCTCCTCTTCGGAGATAATGCCTGTTCGATCCCCGCTGACGAAGGCCGTTGAGAAGAGACTGAATCTCTTCAAATACGTGCATTCGCGCGCCAGATTCAGCATTCGGTTGAGACCGTTGAGGTGTTTTGCCTGCTGCCGTTTAGGGCCTCCGGCAACCCCTGCGGGATGAAAGATGTGGGTGACGCTGTCGAGAAGTTTGGAGACCTCCCGTCCCGAGAGACCTAGATCTATCGACTCAAGCTGGCCCACAACGATCCGGGCTCGCTTTTGTTGACCTGGAGACAGCTCGGAGATGAAGCTCTTGGCGTCATCTTCACTGTCCTTAGAGACGAAGAGAACAACGCGGTTCTTACTGCTCCGGCGTAGACCGTAAATCGCCAATCCACGTGCGAGTAGACGTGGGAATCCTGTGATTAACGCGACGGCTGTTTCGCTCATCGTTCTGTCTCTCCAACCAGGGTGTCCCAGAGCTGCGCTACACGCTCTTCAGTGTCGTCGACCGACCCATCATTGTGGATGACGTAGTCTGCTTGCGCGATCTTCTCTGCGACAGGCATCTGTGAGTCTATACGCTGCTGAGCTTCAAGGGTCGTCAATTCGTTACGCGCCATGAGGCGAACCCTCTGATTGGCCTCGGAGGCCGCCACGACGACGAGCGGTCTAAAGTCATCCGCTCTGCCCGTCTCAACCAAGAGCGCGGCGTCGTACACCACCATAGGAGCGCCCTCGCCGAGCGCCCGCGTAATCTGTCGGAGACTCTCCGCCGCTACCAGGGGGTGAATTATCCGGTTGAGTTGTTCCAAGTCAGCGTGTCCAGAGAAGACCATCGCTCCCAGCTTAGGGCGATTCAACTCACCATCTTCCCTAAGAATATCCGCGCCAAAAGCTTCGACGAGGGCCCTTAAGCCTTCAGTGCCCTTGCGCACGACATCGCGAGACACCTGATCGGCGTCGATAATCCTCGCGCCTCTCGCGGCGAGCATTCGCGCGACGGTCGTCTTTCCGCAGGCGATACCACCGGTCAGTCCTACCAACATGGACCGGACAATACGCGAACTTGGTCCGTGCATCCAGCCGTAGGTGTAACAGTCTCATTCAAGATTGCGAGGGGAGTTCATTTCGTCATAGTGACGAGCCGGGCCAATCTGCTGGCGCCATGTACAGATGCGGTGCTATATCCCCGCGAGATGAGACTCATGATTGCCATGGTAGCGTTGGTCGGTTTGAGTGTTCCGGTTCTGGCGACGCCTTTCATTGGTGCGGACCAATGCAAGGATTGTCATCCGAAGCAGTATGCTCAGTGGGCGAAGACGCCCCACGCTCGCGCTTCAAGCCGGCTCTCGCGGGAGCAGCAAAGAGACCCGCGGTGTACGAGTTGCCATGCGACTTCGGCGCCTGACGGCCTCTTGGGTGTGCAGTGTGAGTCTTGTCACGGCGCTGGACGAGAATATTGGCCAGAGCCAGTTATGCGCGACCGAAAGCTCGCTCGAGCGGTCGGGCTACGGTCGGGTGGAGAGCCGAGCGTTTGTTACCGGTGCCATACCGTTGACTCAGCGCTTCTGAGGCCCTTCAATGTCACTGAGGCGCTTAAGCGTATTCGGCATGATGGAGTAATTGGTGAGTAAGCAGAGACCTATGACTCCTCCAGACGGACCCTGGCTGTTGACGTTGACTGTTCTACGGTCTTCGGCTCTCCTGTCGGTTATGGGGCTGAGTCTGGCCTTGGGGGCGACCCTGGGCCTGACAGGAGTGCTTGGCGCTCATCCTGGAGAAGGCATACTCGTACGCCTGCCGCTTGGGTTGATCCCCTTTATCCTTCTAGCTCGTATGGGGGACCACGCCGGTGGCCGCGTTGCGGCGATCGCGCTCGCTCTCGGTGTTTCTCTTTTCTTGCTGGGCAGCTGGCCTCAAGGTGGGCGGAGCGGCCGCATCGAGCTGGGGGCCACGTCGGTAGAAGGATATGAGCAGACGATCGCTGGTCGGTCAGTTCCGACACACCTGGGAGGCCAGTTGTCGGGGCGGGTGTCCGATGAAAGCCTTCTCCTAGAGGTGGGCACCGCAGGTGTCGTCAAGATGACGGCTGAGGTGCCGATTACTCATCGAAGCGAGGTCGCCTTGGGTACCTATAGAGTCCGGAGCGAGGGCACGGGGAAGAGCCCGAATATTGACACCGCGGTCGTGACCTTGACCCCTCGGACTGGCGAGGGGCCGGCCATCACGATTCAGGCACCTTTGAACAAGGCGATAGCCATTGGAGAGCAAGGCCGTATAACCACTCGAGCCATACGGGGAGACTACCTTGGGATTGTCGGTGCGGCGGCCGAACTGGACATTGTGTGGGGCGACGGTCAAGAGGTCTCCTGGCATTTTGTCGACGCTCCTGACCTCGATGTCAGGCTCGGGACTTCGCCCTGGACCGTAAAGCTTGAGCGCTTAGAGATGGCCCAAGTACACAAGTTAGGGATCCGCACGGCTGGCCTTGATGTGGCCGCCTGGATCGGTTTTGTTCTGATCGCTCTTGGGCTGGTTGTCGCGTTGATACGCCGAGAGAGGTTGGCATGACACCCATTACCCTCGCCATCATCGGCGGCTCGATAGCCTTGCTCATTTGGTCTCTCTCCGCGACTCGCGTCGCGCTTGGTCGAGCTGCGTGTGTGCTGGCCTTGCTCGTGAGCGCTCACCTTGGACTCGTTGGAGGCTCTTTAACCGAGCCAGAGAAGGTGGGGAGTCCATCTTTGGTCCAAGCGGTCAACAGCGCAGGACAGGTCGTTCAGATTGATGTGGTCTTTAGGGCGGCGGGCAAGACACCTCGATCAGTGCGCCGTCTCGGACTCACGCGACCGGTGGCTGGAAGCGGGTGGAGCCTATTCGCCATGGGGCTCATTGGGCTGGTCGGTCTCATCGTGATGATTCGAGAGGACGAGAAGATCGCCCAAGGGGTTCTGGTCGCCCTCATCGCGTCGGGGGCAGGTATGCTCTGGGTGGGCCTGGGAGGACCTGAAGCGGCATCTGGGGCGTCCGGCGTCCGTGACTATCTCACGGCGCTCGGGGCGACCCAGTCCGTCGAGTCCTTTAGCGTCCCAGACGGTGGTTGGACCTATCCACATTGGGGGATCTTTCCCGCGCTGTTGGTCTGTAGTTTCTCCTGCCTGGCCTTTCTGCCACGGATCGAGCGAGTTCCGTGGGGAGAGGAGCTGCTGATCGTATGCGCGTTAGGCGTGCTCAGCGCGGCGGCCTGGAACGCGGCTGCGGTCGGCGGCTTTGTTTGGAGCGGTCTCGACGGTGCGCTGAGTCTCCAAGGGATCATCCTCGCTGTTGGCGTAACATCATTTCGGTCAGGTGAGAGTCGTGGGTATCTACTCGCCGCGAGCGCCGCCCTGGCCATATTGGCGGTGTGAGAGATGTCTGACAATCATCGGGTCGGTTCGGCGACCTTCATTAAGAGCGCTGTGTATTCAGCTGACTATCCTGACACGAACGGGTTGCCCGAGTTAGCCGTAGCAGGACGGTCAAATGTTGGTAAGTCCAGCCTAATCAATAAGCTCGTTGGTCGGCGAAAGCTCGCTAAGGTCTCGAATACTCCGGGGCGCACTCAGCTACTCAACTTCTTCGACATCGATGAGACATTCGTGCTCTGCGATTTGCCTGGATACGGCTACGCAAAGGTACCCACTCACGTAAAGAAGAATTGGGGCAAGATGGTCGAGACCTACTTGTCGACCCGAGAAGAACTCAGGGGACTGCTACTCCTGATGGATGTAAGACGAACACCGGGGGAGTGGGAGAAACAGCTCGTCGGGTGGTCGAGCTTGCACGGCTATACACTCGTCCCAGTCGTCACGAAGGTAGATAAGCTCTCAACATCCAAGCGAAAGCCAGCGATAGCTAAGGTCGCGAAGGCGCTTGGGCTCATGCCAAAGCAGGTTGTGGGCTGGTCGGCTGTCTCAGGGCAGGGCCTCGACGCGTTGTGGTCTCGAATCGACAGGCTGAGCCAATCAGGGACCGATGATGACGATCTCGATTCGTCTGCCTAAGCCCGATGATCTCGACGCGATCGTTCGCTTACAGCGGGACGCCCTCGACAGCCATCGCGCTGTATCAGATCTCGCGATGGAGTTGTCTGGTCCACATGTGATCTGCAGAGTGATGTATGACGAGGGGCTCTTTGTGGGCTTCTTAAATGCGTGGTTCGTCATGGATACGGTTGAGCTCACCGAGATCGCCGTTGAGCCGTCACAGAGATTGAAGGGGCACGGACGTCATCTGATTCGATGGCTTGTTGAGTACGCTAAGGCTCTCTCTGCGGAGAGGCTACTCCTTGAAGTGAGAGAGACAAACCGCGCAGCCCGGGCACTCTACGAGAGCTTTGGTTTCAAGGTGGATGGGGTTAGGGCGGCCTATTACAAGAATGGAGAGGACGCCATGCTCTACTCTTTGGTGGTCTCTTCTGAGATGTCGACTACGTAGTCGTCTGAGGCGCGGTCGATGATTGGACCGGGCTCATCGGTCGGCTCAAGCATGGATGAAAATGTGTCGCGCGGAGGGAGCGTTAACACGCTTCGCTTTGAACCAACGGGATGTATCCGCATTAAGAACGCGCCGATGTCGTCTCTACGGAACGCTGCGTCCTCCAGGGTCCGGTCGGGAGCGACGCTCAGGTAATCAATCTTCTTCTTTCCGCTCTGCTCGGAGCGGACGACGATCAGGCCCTCTTCAATGAACAGCGCTAGGGCGTTCTTTAGGACCGCGGTCGAGGCAGACTCTGCGCGCCGCACATCACCTTGCAGAAACTCGCGTTCTGCGTGCTCCCGCGTGAACTCTAACCACGCAGACTTCTCCATCGGTTGGTCAAAGAGCGTTCGTATGGAGTCCGCGGTGACCCAATATCCTTCTATCAAGTGCAGCATCATGCCGCGAAGGAAGTCCAGAGCTCGTGGTGAGGCTGGGCGGACGTAGCCATGGCTGTCGACGTCGATGAGTCCTTCTTGGTGAAGGCGCTCCAAGGTCTCCGCGTAGTTCTGTTCGAAGGTCGTCTCCGTCTCATAGATGAACTCGAGTCGGAACCAATAGCTCAAGCGTCTCGCTTCGGCGCTCAACGCTTCGTTGGAGATGGGGGCGTCGGATGCCTGGAGCGCCGTGGCGATGATGCAGTCCGGAGCGAGCACAGCGAGGACCGAGTTTCGGTAATAATCGAGTTCAATCCTGCTGCGGTCAGGAACGCAATACACAGGGTCACTCCCGGTATCGTTGACCTCGACGAGACGACCCAACAGAGCGACGCCCTGATCGAGAAGTTCACGAACCGCGAGACCTCGTGCCCGGGCGCCCGCGCTGAGGCTACGGGCATCAGACTCCTTGATGTGATTGGCGTGAGCTTCCAAAGTGAACCTAAGAGACGCCGAAGCGCGCGCCTTGCGGCGCAGCATGAGTGACAATAAGAATCCTGCGTTTTCGTATAGGCGAGACGCGGGGACACCGCGTCTTTGATGGCTCAGGAGAACCGCTCCGACCAGCGCAGATGGAGTAATGACCATCGCTTCTTGGATCTGGCGCATCAGGTGGTATCCGAGGCGCCGAGTGACTGTTCGGAACGCGTCGGGTCCAACTTCAGGGAGGTCTGGAATCCCAATCTGCTCCAGATACTCACTGAGCCGAACAGTCTCACCGAAGTTGATATATACACGTCCATAGCGCGAGAGGAGAACGTTCCCTGCCTTCACGACCTCGGTCATGCTCTCGGATGTCTTCTCGCCGCCTGTCAGCTCGTGGCGGTAGCTGCCCGTCTCAAGAACCCGCTCGTACGAGATGTTGATGGGGACGAATTGAAGATCCTTGAACTCTCCCTCGCAGATACCGTCCAGCAGCATGGAGAGCAGTCCCATCTTCGGAGGTAGGAGCTTGCCCGTGCGGCTGCGACCTCCCTCCATGAAAAATTCGATGGGGTATCCTTCTCGGACGAGCTTCCAGAGGTACGTCTTAAAAGCGAGCTTGTAGAAGGGGAGACCGGCGAATGAACGCCTCAGGAAGAAGGCTCCTGAGCGACGAAATAGACTGCCCAGTGGGAAAAACGAGAGATTCGCGCCCGCGGCGATGTGCGGTGGAATAAACTCGTTGTTTAGGAACATCCAGGAGATCACAAGGTAGTCAATATGACTCTTATGACTTGGCAATATGATGAGCGGGGCGGAGCGGCTCATGCGCGCCGCTTCCTTAACTCTACGGATTCCTGCTTGGTCGACCTCGATCCCATCGAAGAGCCGATCGAACATAAAGCCTAGGGTACGAGAGAAGCCGACGAGGACCTCAAAATTTAGGTTTGCGGCGATCTCGTTGAGATGCCGCGTCGCCTTTTGGAGAGCGACGTCAGGGGCGACGTTCTCGTCTTGAGCGAGGGCGAGCAAGTTTTCGCGAAAGCGTCGTCGCTCAAGGATCTCTCGCTTGATGACTGGACCAGGCTTGACGCTGGGACCGCTGATGGCCATGGACTCTCGGGCGAGGTGAATGATCAGGACGCGGCGCACCTTGCGCGCGATGCGTTCGTCACTCCAGCCTTCATGCTCCTCAATGACGGACT
>CALELH010000039.1 GCA_937902595.1 uncultured Myxococcales bacterium | reverse complement strand
CCTCGTAACCCATACGTACCGACGACTCATGCCAACTTGCGTCTCTTTGTGATCCGGGATGAGGACGGAGTGAAGGACTGGTGGTTCGGTGGCGGTTTCGATCTCACGCCCTATTACGGGTATGAGGAAGACTGCGTCCATTGGCATCAAATGGCGAAGGACGCCTGCGCGCCCTATGGCTCCGATGTCTATCCCGAGCTCAAGGCGTGGTGTGATCGTTACTTTTTTATCCCTCATCGAGATGAGGCGCGCGGCGTAGGCGGATTATTCTTCGACGATTGGCGCCGGGGCGGCTTTGAGTCGAGTTTCGGTTTTGCACAGAGCGTGGGCGAGCACTTTCTAAAGGGGTACCTCCCCCTACTTCAGCGGCGAAAGAATACGCCTTACGGAGAACGTGAGCGTGAATTTCAGCTCTACCGCCGTGGTCGTTACGTTGAATTCAACCTGGTCTATGATCGGGGTACGAAATATGGATTGCAGTCCGGTCGCCGGACGGAGACTGTGATGGCTTCTATGCCACCTCTCGTCTCTTGGCATTACAAAAAGACGCCGGAGCCCCGTTCAGCCGAGGCGAGGCTCTATTCCGACTTTCTACCCGCTCGTGACTGGTGACTGGCCCCGGGCCTATCGTTTGAGCGTCATCTCTTCAGCGTAGAAAACCGGCACAGTGACTCGAGCGCCTCGGGCTTGGGCCGAGCCGCGGCCACCGACGCTCGGCGTCTGCCGCTTCGTCTCCTGGTCGTCTCCTAACGCGTCCAGCCGCTGAGCTTGGATCTCTTTGACGGCGTCCAGCAGGTCTTGGCCCTTGCGGCGATGAAGTTCGACAGGGCTGGGTAGGGAACTCTTGCCGGTATGGAGAGCCGTCTCTGGCGGCCTCACCCAATAGCCTTTTATCGACACTCTTCGGCCCAACCATTGGTTGCCTTGGTCAGGACTCTTCACTTTGATACGAACCTCAAGAGGCTTTGGCTGCTCCTCGCTGTCTTTTTGCTTCGCTGGCGTCCATGTGGCTCGAAAGAGACGCTCTCCTGGATCGAAACCGGTCCAGTCTTCGGCGGTCCCGCCACGTGCTTGAATCGAGCCAATGAGTCTCGCCTTCAGGGTGATGCGCTTGAGAGGTGGAGCTTTGGCAGATGTCACTTTAGGTGCGACGCCGGCCAGCTTTGGGAGAGGCGCCTTCGGTTTGGGCGCGTATTTCTTGAGCCCAGAGTTCTTGGGCCTGATGACCTCAAGAGTTGGTTGACTCTTGGACACAGGGTCGGAGCTCTTCGTCGGCGCAGGTTCTGAAGAACACCCTAGGAATCCATATGCGAGAGCGCTGTATAGGGACAGCCCGGAGACAATCTGTAATATGCGTTTTCGGTACATAAGACGCCCATCTTCGGGCTCATGATCGACTCCAGTCAACTATGAACTTAAGCCCCAAAGGAGATAACAGGTTTACAGACACGCTCATTTGGAGTGATATCGCCTCGGAGGCGCTCGCCTAGCTGGTGCGGGCTGTGGACTTCAAATCCATTGTGGGGCGGTGATCCCGTCCCGGGCGGGTTCGATCCCCGTGCGCCTCCGCCACTTTCTACGGGCGGAGAGATATGAGCGGCGAGAGCGATGTACGCTTGACTCAATACAGTCATGGGGCTGGGTGTGGCTGCAAGATAGCCCCAGCCGTTCTGGATGAGATCTTGACCTCCCAGCTCCCTCCTCGGAGCTTTCCCGGGCTGTTGGTCGGGAACGACACGAAGGATGACGCGGCGGTCTTTGATCTTGGCGATGGGACAGGCGTCGTGAGTACGACGGATTTCTTTATGCCGATCGTGGACCACCCTGAGACCTTCGGCAGGATCGCGGCGACGAACGCCATCAGCGATATCTACGCCATGGGCGGACGTCCATTGATGGCGATAGCGA
Source organism: uncultured Myxococcales bacterium (assembly GCA_937902595.1). Taxonomy (GTDB): domain Bacteria; phylum Myxococcota_A; class Bradymonadia; order UBA7976; family UBA1532; genus UBA1532. Next base: position 7,771 of record CALELH010000039.1, on the reverse strand, counting down.
TTCTCGGTTGGCCTGTCGACGCGTTGCCTGCTTCCGTCGCAAGCAGAGTGATCGATGGAGGTCGGGCGGCGTGTGCAGACGCCGGGATCCCGCTCGCCGGTGGCCACAGCATCGACTCGAAGGAGCCTATCTTTGGTCTCGCCGTGACGGGGCGAGTACCCCTTGAGCGTCTAAAGCGGAATGACGCCGCGGAGGCAGGAGGGGTCTTGATGCTCACCAAGCCTATCGGTGTCGGCATCCTAACTACCGCTTTAAAGAAGGGCCTCCTTGCCCCTGAGCATCAGGAGATCGCGCCCGGTCTTATGTGCCAACTGAACACTCTTGGAGAGGCATTAGGCAATCACAGTGGTGTCTGCGCGATGACCGATGTGACGGGCTTTGGTCTGATGGGTCACCTTTTGGAGCTGTGCCAGGGGAGCGGGCTTCGGGCCGAGGTGAACTTCGGCAGCGTGCCCATAATCCCTGAGGCTCTCCAGTACGCGGAGCGAGGATGCGCTCCGGGCGGGACTCGGCGGAATTTCGACAGCTATGGTGCACACCTATCGACGATGACCCCGTTGCAGAGGAGCATACTGTGTGATCCTCAGACCAGCGGGGGATTGCTCATCGCTGTCCAGCCGGACGCCGTCGAATCGGTGCGCGCCTTAGCGCGGCTTGAGGGGATAGAGCTAGAGCCCTTTGGACGCCTCTTCGCGGGAGACGGTGACCCGACGATCACTGTTCTCTAGTTCTGGGAAGTCAGCAGCCTTAGGGCCTTCTTGATCGCGGTCAAGAGAGCGGGGCCGTTTCCGAGAGGGATCACCGAGCGAGTGTCGAGGATCAGAGCGTCGCGTTCGATGCGGCCGATCACCGGTGGGTGTCCAAGGCGTAGTTGCCTAGCAAGGGCCTCTACATCGAGGCCCGAGATAGAGACGCCGACCGAGGGGATACTCTGGCCAGGGAGACTCCCTCCTCCAACCGTGGCCTCGGTGTCTATCACGCGGACATCGGCGACCCCTTCGAGCTCCTTTACCCAGCCGTCGACAGCCTCTCTTAGCGAGTCGTTGGACACAGCTCTCATGGCGGTGAACGGTGACATCCGTCCCCTCAACCAATCATCAAGAGTGCCTTCAAGGGCTGCGAGTATCACCTTGTCCGGACGAAGCGCACGATAGAGCGGATGGGAGCGAATACGCTCTATGTAGGTGCATTGACCGAGGAGGATTCCGGCCTGCGGACCACCGAGGAGCTTATCACCGCTCATACAAATCACCGCGGCCTGGGCCGCGAGGGCCTCATGGACGCTCGGCTCGAGTTGACTCCACTCTAGTTGACCGCTCCCGAGATCGACGAGGAGGGGGCTGTCTAATGCGCCTAGCTCCTTGAGGCTGGGTTGAGTGACGAAGCCGACCTGCTTGAAGTTGGAATGGTGAACTCGGAGTACCCCTGCGACCTCTGGACTGATAGCGGCTTCGAAGTCTCTCAGATGAGTTCGATTCGTCGTGCCGACCTCTCGGAGTATTGCCCCAGATGCGGCCATCACATCGGGGACACGGAAGCCGCCACCGATCTCGACGAGCTCTCCTCGACTGACTAAGACTTCTTGGTCCTTGGCCAGTGCGGCGAGCATAAGCAACACCGCGCCCGCGCAGTTATTGACGACGAGGGCGGCAGGGGCAGATGTTAGGGCACAGAGTCGGTCCTCGACGCCTCGTCCGCGCCCGCCCCGTTTCCCGGCCTTGAGATCAAGCTCGACATCGCAGAAGCCGGCCGCCATCGCGGCCTTCTCTACAGCGCCGGTGCCCCAAGGAGCGCGTCCCATGTTTGTGTGTAGTAGAACGCCCGTCGCGTTAATCACTGGGCGGACGCCATCATCCAAGCGGTCTGAGAGAGACTGGATGAGAGAGGCCAGGGTCGGGAGGTCCCCTTGGGCTGCCCGTGCCCGCCCAGTCTCGATGACGGCGCGAGCGTGTCGGACCACGCGTGCGTGTCCGAAGCGCTCAACGAGCTCCGGGGCGAGGAGGGCGTCTACCTTCGGCAGCTTGGCTCGTAGGTCACTCATCAGCATATTCCTTGGCGCGAGGACCGACAACGCGACGATCTCCTCTGCGCACCGTGGTGCCACAGCCATCAAGCCAGGTCCATAGGGGAATGGCGTGCTTACGACTGAGGCCTGTCTCATCCTTGAGCCATCCGACGCTGAGTTCCGTTCCCCTTAGGACTTCGCTAGCGACGCGTTGTCTCACCGCCTCGAGTTCTCTGGAGGGGAAGCAGAAACCGCCAGTGACCACGATTCGATTGCCTCTCTTTAGGTGCTTGAGCGCTCCATGTACCGCGGCGGCACCGGCGGGGAACCGCTCGACCAGCTGATCTACGGTGTAGGCGCGTAGACCGCTGCGGCCGACGGCGCGCATGACCTTGCGAGCCATACGTTCGAGGGCTGGATCGAGTTCGCTACGATGGCTGGGCGAGGCGACGCGCCCTGCGTCTGCGATGAGAAGTTTTCGTTCTACCGCGCGCTCTAGAGCGACCTGAGAGATGGGGTCGGCGGCGAGTTGGCCCTGGGGGATTCCTGCCTCCATCGGCCGCCCTTGGTGGTACGCAGCGGTCCGTTCGACAAGCGTCTCCACCTCCCGCCGGATCCACTCAGGGTCAAACCGATGAGCGTTGATCTTGGGGCGAGGAATCGGCAGCCGGCGCGCGAGCTCTGAGGTGCTGACACCTCGGCGCTTGGCTTCAGACACAAGCTGGCCGATGAGCGCGTCCAGATCCTGGCTAAGTAAGGTCTCGCGGGCTGTCTTGCTTCTGCGCTTGGGGGGGTGAGGATCCAGGATCCTGCCTCCACCGACTACGGCTCCATTTTCGATGTCTAGCCCACCACGCAGAACGAACCTGAAGCCGGGAGGGAGGCAGATTGATCGGTCGAGCCGAATACGCGCCGTGCCACGCGCGCCAGGCTGGATCTCTCCATTTGCATGTACGTCCGCGAGAGCAGAGGTAGAGGCGATGTGAAATGAGAGTCCGCGCCGGCGCTTTAGCGGCATACGGGCGTGGTTGAGCCAGTGGACCTCCGCGTCAAAGACGCGGCCTACGTGAAGCGCGTCAGCGGTCGTTAGGATCGCTCCGCTTGGGATCTCTTCTTTAGAGCAGGTCAAGTTGACGGCGACACGATGGCCCGCCTCGACCGATTCCATCGATTGGCCGTGTACCTGTAGGCCTCGGACGCGAGCGGTGCGGTCTCCCGGCGTCAATGACAACGTCTGCCCAACGGAGAGGCTGCCTCTGAGCAGAGACCCTGTCACAACGGTGCCAAAGCCATCGACCGAAAAGCTGCGATCGATGGGTAAGCACGGCGCTAGGGCTGCTCTAACGGCGACTCTCACTGAAGACAAATGCGCCTCTACGGCCGCGCCAAGTTCGGCGACGCCTTGTCCAGAGATCGCAGAGACCGGGATGATTTGAGCGTCGGGGAAGGGGGTGTCTCTCAGGCCCGATCTGATGGACTCCACCGCGGCATCTTGGTCATCCAGCTTGTCGGAGAAGGTCATCGCGACGACCGCCTCTGTGACGCCAAGGAGAGCGCAGGCGTTGAGGTGTTCTCGTGTCTGCGGCATCACCCCGCTGACTCCTGAGATGACGGCCAGAACTGCGTCTAGACCACCCGCTCCACTGAGCATGGTGCGCACTAAACGTTCGTGCCCCGGGACGTCGATGAGCGAGACGGTTCGGCCGCTCGGCAAGGTCCACTCAGCGTAACCCAGCACGATGGTAATGCCCCGCCTCTTCTCCTCTTCGAGTCGATCGCAATCTGTACCGGTCAACGCCCGGACTAGGGTCGTCTTACCGTGATCAACGTGACCTGCTGTCGCGACTAGCATGCTCTGCTCAATCTCTGCTGGGACGACTGTTGGGGTCTACTGGGCACCCTTCATCTGCTTGTCCATCGCAGTCATCGTCTAGGTGATTACAGGCCTCCGCTGGATCGGGGCCGCAGAACAGGCAGCTGTTCAGGAGCGCCTCGTCGACAGCACCATCACAATCGTTGTCACGAAAGTCACACTGAGTCTCAGTCTCTTCATAGGATGGAGGATAGAGGCAGCCAAAACCTCCTGCACCTGTACAACCGGGGACGCCATGTCCGGCACAAACACCAAGCCCTAGGCACTCGATTCCAGGGGGCGCCTGCACGTCTTCATCGAGGGCGCCATCGCAGTCATCATCGAGACCATTGCACGTCTCTTCACCGATCTCACCGCAGGCGCCGCAGGCGTTGGTGACACCTTCGTCTATGTGTCCGTCGCAGTCATCATCGGCGCCGTTGCAGACCTCGTTCGGCACTGGGCCACAGCGCCCGCATTGGTTTAGGCTATCCTCATCAAGGGTACCGTCGCAGTCATTGTCTTGCCCATCACATATCTCCATTGGAGCGGCACCGCATGTACCGCACTCATTGAGGACACCATCATCCGTCGTGCCGTTGCAGTCATTGTCTAGACCATCACAGACCTCTGTTTCTGGTTGGAGGCCATCACAGCCGCTCCATACACCGTCATTGCAGCGCTGTTGCCCGGTGGTGCACGTACCTGTGTCAGAGCCACAGGCACGCGACTCTCCGTTGACACAAGCGCAATCAGCTAGATCTTCGTCGATTGTCGCGTCGCAGTCATTGTCGAGCCCGTCGCACAAGGTCTCCATGTCTGGCTGGACGCTGTCTGGGTACGTGCAGCGCCATCCATCCGATGTGCATGATGGTTCGCCCGTTGCGCATTCACCCAAGCCGACGCAGGAGCCGAAGTCGGCGGGTGGGGCCACTCCTTCATCTACGAGGCCGTCGCAGTCGTTGTCCAAGCCGTCGCAGGTGCGCTCTGACTCTTCGTATCCGTCAGGGTGAGCACAGGACCACTGTCCGCTCCGGCACTCCGTCAAGGTCTCCGAGCAGACGCCCAGGGTGGGGCACACCGCAGAGTTGGGCATCGCAGGGGCATTGTCGATCTGACCATCACAGTCGTCATCAAGCCCATTACAGACCTCTACCGTCGCTTCGACCGAGTCAACGCATTCCGACCAGACGCCCTCCAAACAGCGCTCCATTCCTGGCTGGCAAATGCCTATCGGGGTCGTGGGTCCGCAGGGGCGCTGTTCGCCTACTGAGCAGTCGTTCACCGGGCCCATTCCCTGTCCGCCGTCACCAGGAGGCGGGTTCATCTCCCTGACGGGGGACGAGCATCTAGGGTCTTCAGGGTCTAGGATGAGCGTCCGCCAATCGAACTCCAGACTCGCGGCGGTGATCGAACCTGCCTGAGGGAGGTAGCGAGAGAGGAACATGGCCGGGCCTCCTTCGTCTTCGAAGTCAGCTGCGTACCAGTGAAAGATTGAGGACACGGCGGAGCTGCTTGCGCCGATGTCAGAGTTCGCCAGAAAGCGCTCGACCGACTGGTCCAATTGCTTATCGAGACGGGCGCCTCGGTACGCTTGCGGCGGAATCCGTGGGCAGCTCACCGCTCCGCAGGCCAGCGCGAAGTGAACACGCGGGTCAAACCAACCATTGAAGGACGTGTTCTGAGCCCTCACGTATTCGAGTATTTCGCTGTCGATGCCGGCGAGGCTGATGTGTTCGAAGTCACCTCGCAGGACACCGTGATGAATCCAGTCAGGCGCCAGTCGGCGGCCTGAGATTGAGAGTATTGGTGTTCGAAGAACGCGGAACCCTCCATTGGATACGGCGACGCGCTCCTCTGGGGCTGAGGCGCTCAGTCCCAGGTGTACAGCTGTGTTGTAGGCGTTGATCCAAAAGGCGAGCCTATCGTCCGGGTGAGTGATGTCTCTTGGCCGAGCGTCAGCGAAGGCTTGGACCGCCCTCTGGTGTAGGAACGCGAGTTCGATATCGCTCTCTAAGCGACCGTAATCTATGCACTCTCCGGATCGAAGTTTGGCGAAGGTGCCGCTTAAGGATAGGTAACGGGCGCCGGCCGCCGAGTACGTCAACGGTCGCGGCGCGTCGACCTGTGGGCGTAGGGCTTCGGAGAACCGGATCTCGGGTTCACAAGCCAACGTAGAGCAGAGCACCAACAGTGTTAGGGACGCCCTCATCGAACGCCCCAATCGTACCGTAGAGATCGGTCTGTCGCGATCTCGCGGTCCGTATCATCGAGATAGGGCTCGATAAACGCCTTAACGCTCCCTGCGTCTTCGACGAAGTCGCGTCTAAACCACTCGAAGAGAACGGAGACGCCTCGCTCGCTCGCGCCTAGATCGCGGTCGTTGATGAAGGCGCGTGTTCGTTCGTCCAAGAGGGTCTCTAGAGCGGCCGCCGTATAGGCCTGAGCCGGTATCGGGGGGAAGCTTCGGGCGCCAAAACTCACCGCGAAATTGACGCGAGGGTCGCGACGGCCACTCGGAAAGAGCAGGCGGTGTTGGTCCATGAGCTGGTCAGCGAGCGCAACCGGAGTGTCGCGGACGTCGGGGTAGAGCCGATGTCCGCGCAGGACGAGGTGCTCGACCTCTTCGAGGGTGACCCGAAAACCGGCGATCTTATGCTTAATTCGAGTAAAGAGCGCGAAGTCGTCAGCGTCTATGCTCGCCGCCTCTCCGTCGCGCTCCACTAGGTGGATTAGGCCATCTATTACCAGGGCCGTGTATGCATTGATCCAGAACGAGAGTCGCTCGGAAGGGTTCGACATCTGTTCAGGACGCGCTCCAGCGAGCACCACCTTATAGTCGGCCAATAATCGTCGAGCTTCCCCGTCTTTGATCAGGCCTTGGAAACGTTCACCGCCCGGACCGAAATACTCTCGTAAGAGCACATCGAGGTGTGCATGCTGCAGGCTGCTTACGCCACCGAAGACGCTGGGGGCCGACGATTGAGAGGGAGCGGACTCCACGCGTGCGGCGAGCTCGTCGGACTGTGCAGGATCATCAATACTGAATGAGTCCTGGTCGCAGGCGACGAGGCAGAGGCCAAGGGCCAAGAGAAGGCCTCTCATTGACGCCACACTAAGACAGCGGAGATGCCCGAAGTGGATTCGATCTCGTCGGCCGTCACGTCGGTATGTGCCGACAACTCAAAGGCGAACCCGTGTTCTTCGCCCATGCGCTCCATGACGCCGAGTCTGACCCGCTCCGAACCGACACCGCCCCTGGCCACCTCTACGCTCAAACTAGGGCCTATGGTGAGCCATCCGCCTGCAATCTTCAGCCCCGAGAACACGTCAACATATGTGAAGAGATTCTTTTCATTCGTGCCGGTCGCTAGAGCACACTTGAGGGCGTTTCGGAAAAGCGCGCTCTGGTGCCGGTAGGCGAGCGCGAGGCCAAAGATAAACTCTCCTCGTCCCACCTCTGGGAAGAATGGTTCGGAGGCTGGGAACCGCTGGGATAGGGCGGCGTCGCTGTCGTGGCCGGGCACTGATGCCGTCGCCGCCAGATACCAGTCTGGGCCTGGGGCCGCGCGCAGCTCAAGCTGCAGGTCAGCGAGCTCAGAGCGGCGATAAGACACAACTCCATCGTTCATATTCTGGGCCCACTCAAAGGGCACGGACAAACTCCCTGATAGGGGACCGAAGATACCAAACTCCACGGCCAAGGTGGCTCGTGTCCGGTGTACGGAGAGGGGGTGCCCATTCGGAGCCGACGACGCGCCTTGGCTGTAGGAACTCCCAGCGCGCACCTCAACCCCTCCGGGTGAGACCGGCCCAAAGATCCAGGCTGTTGAGAGCAACAAGATTAGCAAGATTCGTTTGGCTCCTCTTTCGACCATTCAAACAAGAATATGAGGCCGAGACAAATCCTGGTT
>CALELH010000038.1 GCA_937902595.1 uncultured Myxococcales bacterium | reverse complement strand
TTGAGGTCGACGACCTCGATCTGCGTCGGGTCCCACCGCCCAGCGGCGCCCATCGACGAAACCAAGGGGATCCCACGTCGGTAACATGTCGCGATGAGATGACACTTCGCCGTGAACTGGTCGATCGCATCGACGATGAAGTCTGGTTCGCCCTCAAGCAGACTCTCCGAGCACTCTTCCTGATAGAACATCTTCACAGCCTCAACCTCTACCTTTGGGTTGATGAGCTTCAGACGCTCCGCCATCAAGTCCACCTTAGGACGACCGATGGTTCCCCGCATCGCGTGCAACTGTCGGTTTACGTTCGTCACGCAGACATCATCAAAATCCACGAGACGGATCCGGCCAACCCCGCTGCGCACGAGCGCTTCAGCGGTGAAGCTGCCAACGCCACCAACACCAAAGACGATGACGAAGCTGTCCATCAACGATTCCATAGCGGGATCGCCTGTGAGGCGAGCCATTCGGTCGAAACGCCGGTGCAACTTATACTCTTCACTCACCCCCACGGTCGGCTGCTCTTCCTCTGGGCCGTGGTAACTTAGGCCGTCCATATTCGTCTCCGTGTCATTCATCGGAACCCTCAATTTGCATCCCGAACAATTCAGCGCAGTTGGCCGCGGAGTCTCTCAAAATTTTGGTTGGATCGCACCCCCGAATTTTGCCGACGCGATTCGCGATCTCGATAAGCGACTTCGGTTCATTCCGATCACCCCGATTGAGGGGCTGGTCAGGAGAGTCGGTTTCCAAGAGTAATCGCTCCTCAGGGATCCGAGGAATCACGTCCCTCATGCGGCCTCTCTCAGACCTCACTGAGGCCCCTGATAAGCTCAAACAGAGCCCCAGGTCCAGATATGCCTCAGCCACCTCTATCGACCCACTAAAGCTGTGAACCATGCCGCCACGTTTAGAGAGGGTGTGCTCGCGCAAGACCTCGAGGCATCTGCCGTGAGCTTGAACGACGTGTAAAATGATGGGCAGTTCAAGTTCGCAGGCCAAGTCCAAGTGACGTCTGAAAGACTCGACTTGAACCGGGATCGTCGTCTTCGGGGCGAACCTCCGGTCCAAGCCCGTCTCTCCAACGGCGCAGGCAGCCCCCTCTCCCGAGAAGCAAGCCGGGAGCGCCGATAGGGATCGCTCCAGCTCCTGTGCAGTCATCTCGGCACACCGCACAGGGTGTATCCCTGCGGACCAGAACGCTCCCCACCCCTCCAAGGTCACAGACCTCTGTCGGACCCAGCTCTCCCGATCTACCCCAGCGATTACGAATTGGGTGACGCCTAGGGAACGCGCGCGAGCCACCACTGCGGCACGGTCCCCATCAAAGATGGGCATATCTAGATGACAATGGGCGTCTACGTACATGGCACCGGCATTTTAGCGACTTAGGGCGACACTTTCTCTCACAATCATCGACAGAGGGTCGTCGAGGGAGTCGTTGTGCTAGACTCCGACCCAAAATCAAGACCTCGGACGCAGGCGATGAACCGCAGCTCCACATTCGCGCTCGTAGCGCTCACGCTCCTCTTGGGCGCTGCGACAGCCTGTACAACCGAACCTGAGGGCGCCGATTCGGCTGACGCATCCTTCGACGCGGACATGAGATGCGCGGTGGCGGTTCTCTCGAATGAACATGTCCAGCTGCGTCGGTGCGGGGACGGCGCAGCCTACGGCCTTCACTGGACCGATGGGCCTCAGCTCGACCACATACGCCTAGAACTACAGATCAGCGGTGAGGTCTTTACGCCTGCTGACTGGCCCGTGGCGTCATGGACCGATGACGGGCAAACCGCTCGCTTAAGTTTGACCAGTCACAGGTCTCTGCCCGACGCGACTCTGATGGCTCGACTGGATGCTGAAGCCGTCCACTTGGCCCTAACACTCACTGCCCCTCGCGAATTAACGATCTCCCAGGCGCGACCACTATGGTCCGGGGGGGAACTTGGCGGTCTGAACTTGGCCGGGACAGACACCTCAACTTGGTTAAGCTTTGGCGTCCCAGGTGAGCCACCGGTCAAGAGCCAAAGCGCGCCGCTCCGAGCCGGAGAGCAGGTCTTCTTCTCCAGCGGTAACGCGCTCTACGTTCGCTCAGGCACACCGGGAGGCCAGATCCGCCCCCATAATGATGCCGCGCCTGACCGCCTTGGTCTCCAGATTACTGAGCCTAACTTGATTCGTCTGGCCCCTGGCCAGCCGTATCAAATAGACTTCACACTCCGCGGTGGAGCCGACCTCGCGGCGCTCCTTGACGCCTCGGGCTCCGGTTTCTCAAATGACCCCCACAGGCTCCAAGGGGCTCAGATAGGCTGGCGCTCCGGAGCTGCGTATGGATATCTCGTTCACTCCGCCGCCATCACGGCGGCGGCGATATGGCTCGGCCAGACGACCCCTCC
>CALELH010000037.1 GCA_937902595.1 uncultured Myxococcales bacterium | reverse complement strand
TTCGAGCTCCTGTCCCGCTATTCTGCGGGCGTTTATGCGTTGTCCGGAGGCATAAAGAACGAGATCGCTCGCTGCATCCTAGATGAACGACTTGAAGATGCGCGGTCCCTGATTCGCCGACACAACGATGTGTTCGGCCAGGGCAACTTTTTCCTCGAGGTCATGCCGACCGGGACCGATGAACAGAAGCGAGTGAACTTAGCGTATCGAAGCCTCGCCGATGAGCTGGACATTCCCCTCGTCGCTGCGAATCAGTGCATGTATCTGGATCGAAACGACGCACGCTCCCATGAGGTGCTGATGTGTATCGGCGCCGGTAGAACCTTGGACGATCCATATCGACCCCGGCTCAACGTGGACAGCTTTTGGTTTAAGCCGGGCGAGATCATGGCCGAACAGCTCGGTCCTCAGTTCGCCGACGCGATCCAAAACAGCCAGACTATCGCAGATAACTGCAACGTGGAGATGGATCTCGGCAATATTTATCTCCCCAACTATGGCGTCCCTGAAGCCCACACCATCGACTCCTATCTGGTCGAGCAGAGCCAAGTCGGTCTGGAAGAGCGCTATGCGGAGTTCGCACGATTAGGGAAAGAGGTCGACAAGTCGGTCTATCAGAGCAGGCTTGATGAAGAGCTCGGCATCATCAAAGGCATGGGTTTTCCTGGCTACTTTCTCATCGTCATGGACTTCATTCAGTGGGCGAAAGACGTCGACATCCCAGTCGGTCCAGGCCGTGGCTCGGGTGCAGGCTCCCTTGTGGCTTATGCGCTGAAGATAACCGATCTAGATCCCATCCCCTATGGGCTCCTATTCGAGCGGTTTCTCAATCCAGAGCGTGTCTCAATGCCTGATTTTGACATCGACTTCTGCATGAACCGCCGAGGCGAAGTGATCGACTATGTGACGCGTAAGTATGGCGCGAATAACGTGGGGCAAATAGCGACATTCGGTGGTCTCAAGGCCCGCGGAGTTATCAAGGACGTAGGTCGAGTACTTGGCTTCAGCTTTGGAGATAGAGACCGCCTGAGTAAGCTTGTTCCAGATGTGCTCGGCATCACTCTCGATGAAGCCCTAGAGCAAGAGCCAAAGCTCCGGCAAGCATGTAACGAAGATGATCGTATTCGTGACCTCTTCGACATCGCTCGAAACCTAGAGGGCCTGTACAAGTCGACGGGCATGCACGCTGCTGGTGTCGTGATCGGCGATAAGCCTCTATGGGACTACTGTCCTGTGTTTAAGGGGGCCGGGGACGAGTTGATTACTCAGTTCGCCAAGGATGAAGTTGAGGAAGCCGGGCTCGTTAAGTTTGACTTCTTGGGTCTCAAGACCCTGACGGTGATCGATGACGCGGTGCGCATGATCAACCGGGATCGCCCAGCTGACGACCAGCTCGATATGAGCAGACTAACCCTGGATGATCCGGGCGTGTACAAACTCGTCACTCGCGCTGAGACTGATGGAGTCTTCCAGCTCGAGTCGAGCGGGTTCAAAGAGCTCCTCAAGAAACTCAAGCCAGACAAGTTTGAAGACATCGTCGCGGCCGTGGCGCTGTATCGACCGGGGCCCTTGAACTCAGGGATGTTGGATGACTTTATCGCTCGTAAGCACGGACGCCAGCGGATCGTCTATCCCCATGACAGCCTAGCGGAGATCTTAGAAGAGACCTACGGCGTCATCGTCTACCAAGAGCAGGTTATGCAGATCGCGCAGGTTCTCGCAGGGTTCACCCTGGGCGCGGCAGATATCCTTCGACGCGCTATGGGTAAGAAGAAGGCCTCGGTCATGGCTGAGCAACGCCTCGTCTTCGCCAAAGGGGCTAAGGAAAACCAGGTCAATGACCAGACCGCCTCCGAGATCTTCGACCTCATGGAGAAGTTTGCAGAATACGGATTTAACAAATCACACTCTGCCGCCTATGCGCTCCTAACCTATCAGACGGCGTACCTGAAGGCTCATCACAAGGTCGAGTTCATGGCGGCGGTCCTGACCAATGATCGGGATAACGCCGACAAGGTCGCCAAGGGGATCCGCAGCGCTCGTGACATCAACATCGAGGTTCTCGCACCGAGCGCGAATCAATCAGGTGTGTATTTCGACTCAGTGGAGGGCAAGCTGCTTTTTGGTCTGGGCGGAGTTAAGGGTGTGGGTTCCGCGTCGGTTGAAGCGATCGTCGAGGCGCGGACTGAAGGTGGCCCGTTTACCTCCCTATTTAACTTCTGTGAGCGCGTCGATATGAAGCGTCTCAATAAGAAGACGCTAGACGCCCTAGTTAAATCCGGTGCCTTCGACTTCCTAGATCAGCCGCGCGCTCGCTTGGTTCATGCGATCGACGCTGCCATTGAGAGAGCGCAAAACACACAGCGCGACAAAGCGGCCGGGCAGAGTAACCTGTTTGAGATGCTGGTAAGTACCGACACGTCGACGGACAGTGATGAGCTGCCTCCTGAGCTAATGAAGATTGAAGAGTGGCCAGAGCAGGAACTCCTGGCCCATGAAAAGTCATCTCTCGGCTTTTACATCAGTGGACATCCCCTCAACCGATTCAAGACGCTGATTCAGCGCTATTCATCGGCGACCATAGAGTCTCTGATCAACCGAAAGAACAATGAGCGTGTAACCCTGGGTGGTGTTCAAACTTCGATTCGGATCCGTCCCTTCAAGAACGGCGAAGGTCGAATGGCCATCATCAACTTCGAAGACCTGACGGGGTCATGCGAGATCGTCGCGATGGGCGACGCCTTTGATCGTTATGAAGAGTTGCTCACCTCTGATGAACCTCTACTTTTGACGGGGACTCTGAGGATCGATCGAGATGAAGACGGCGTTCGGATGTCCGTGCGACTCCGATCGGGTCGCAGTCGCGGCCAATCAACGACTTCAGACCCCGATGTGGTCTCTCTGAATGAGATTCGCGCAACTCGCAGCGAGGGGATCACTCTTGAGCTGGCAAGCCAAGACTTAACCGAAGACCGCGCTGGGATGCTTCAGAGAATATTGGGGAAGCCTAACTACGCGGGGAAGTGCAACGTCAAGGTCCTACTGAAGACGCCAAGCGAGTTTGGAGATGCGGTCGTTACCATGAAGCTGCCGCACAAATTGACGCCGAGCGACGAGCTCAGCCATGAGCTGAAGAGTCTGTTCAAAGGGCGCTGCAACTTAACCACCCGCTGACCCAGCTCTCCTATTGGGAAGCAGCTCTCCAAGTATGGCCGCAGCTTGAGCAGGTCAGGGAGTGAGAGTGCTGATCCCGAACCGTCTGGCGGGACGCGCAACGGGGGCAGGGGCTCCCCGTGCCTGACGCGGTCTCAGTAACGTGCTCCAAGACATCCCCCACTGGGTCATTTCCAACCAAGAGTCGCACGCCTAGGATAATTCCACAGACTAGGAAGATGAGGCTGAACGCAAGCCAAGTGGGATCGTGGGTCAAATACCCTAAGAAGTTTTCCTCAGGAGACGGATCCCGTCGATAAATGAGGGCTTCTGCGCCAACGAAGGCGATCAAGGAACCAAAGATGATCACGCGTAATTGCTGTGGAGTTCCAAAGCTACCACCTAGGCGCGCACCTAGGCCCGCGCTGCTTCCTATCAGAGCTGCGGCAAATGCGAGTTGAACCGGGGCAAAGACTCGAAAGGTTCCGTATAGAGCGGCGCCTAC
>CALELH010000036.1 GCA_937902595.1 uncultured Myxococcales bacterium | reverse complement strand
CCGGTATTGCGGATCTGTCTCTCCTGATGTGTGGCCGGCGGAGATGCCAACGGTCGCTTCAGGAAAGCTTCTCTGGGAAGCTCCTGGAGAGTTAATCCCAGAGAACAACGCGTGGCACGCGTTAGGGGTTAAGTCACCGGGTCGAGTCTGGTTTCAATACAGACTGGCCGCGGGGCGGCCAGGCCAGAATGGAGGGCGAGCGATTCGTGACCCTCGTCGGGCTTGGTTCTGGGCGCAGGCGAATGGTGACTTCGATGGGACCGGTGATAAATCGACCTTTGAGGTGACCTCAGAGAAGCCTGATGTCTGGATACATAACGAAAATAATTGAGCTTAATCGCTCTAATTGACTGGAGTCTGGCCTCTTCGTTGAGGAAGACGTGAGAAGAGATAGAGGAAATCGTTAGATTTTTTTTTGGGAAATCCGAAAGCCGTTATAAATTGTAGCCGTGTAATGCTGAATTCTTTCAGTCTGCCGGTAACGGCCTTGAGGGTATAAAAAGTTAGATTCGGGCATTTGCCCGTCGAACGGGATGGTACTCGGTGGAGGGTCCACCAGTTCGTTATTAAAATGACATCTCCCTCCCTGGAAAGAGGTACGCATCATGCGCAAGTTGCAGAAGGGAGCCAAGGGCTTCACTCTAATCGAGCTGATGATCGTTGTTGCGATTATTGGTATTTTGGCCGCGGTAGCAATCCCGGCATTTATGAAGTACATCCGTCGCTCGAAGACGTCAGAGGCGACGATGAACATTCGTAAGATGTTCGATAGCTCCGTCTCTTACTTCAACGAGGAGCAGGCTGACCGTACGGGTAAGATTCTTCCCCGTCAGTTCCCAACGAATGTTGTAGCACCAGACGGTTGGAAGGCTCAGGTCTGTAAGGACGGCGACAGCCAGAAGTTCCAGCCAACCGCGAAGACGTGGGACGCTGCTAGTTGGCAGGCACTTAACTTCGCAGTCGAGGACCCATTCTACTTCCGTTATGAGTATGACTCTGACGGAACAGGTGCAGGTGCTAAGTTCACCGCACGTGCGAATGGTAACTTGAACTGTGACGACGTCGAGTCGACCTTCGAGCGTATCGGTACTGTCGATGCAGAGAACAACATCAACGGTGGTGCTGGTCTCTTCACGAAGAACGAGCTCGAGTAGCAGTTAAGCTCGCAAGAGTTTAAGAAAGGCACGCCTTGTTGGCGTGCCTTTTTTTTTGTATTTGAGAGATATCTCATTCAGCTGAGGTGTGGGCCGGCTTGCTTAATACCATCAACAATTTTCCATCTGGGGTTCGATGGCTACTCGGCTGTCTCTCTGTCACGACGCTCATCATCCTGAATGTCTCGTCCCGAACCCAGGCTCGGCAGCTTAAGCATGAAGAGGCCTTCGCAGCCATGCAGGGTGAAGTGGTCTATGTACCTGACAGGCGTCAGTTACGACTCATGACTCTTGGCTATGACCAAACGGCGGCTGACATCGTTTGGATTCGCACCCTTGAATATTTTGCGTCTCACTTCAAAGGGGACCGAAAGTATCCGTGGCTAGAGCACTTTCTCGACCAGATCATCTCCTTAGACCCAGATTTCTCTAAGGTTTATCATTGGGCTGGGGCCAACGTCCTTTATGGGCGAAGATTTACGAATGAGAACGTGCTTCGCTCGAATCGTTTCTATGAGCTTGCGTTGAAGAACTCCCCTGACGATTTTGAGGCGGCCTATCGTCTCGGCCTGAACTTCTACGTAGAGCTGCGCTCCGACGATGTAGAGCAGACCAAACGATGGCGAGAGAAGGGGCTCTACTACTTGGAACGTGCCGCGAACACACCGGGAGCACCAGGTCGGACGAGAAAACTCGTCGCTGCCATCTCGAATAAGCTTGGTAAGAGGCAGCTGGCCCTACAATACCTCGTCGACCTCTATGTCCAGACGACAGACACACAGAAGAAGGAAGATATTAAGGCGCGCATCGATCATCTGAAGAAGGAGATGGGGCGCTCGGGCATCGCGGAGCAGGCCATGGCCTATGAAAATAGCCGCAGTCAGACGTTCCCATATGTCCCATCTTCCATGTATGCCTTGCTTGGTGAGCCCAAGAGGATCAGAGTAGGCGACGTAGATTGGCGAGAATTGCTCAGCGACGTCGATGTCAGCGCGGATGTCGAGTCGCCAGGCGAATAGGATACACAATGATTCAGGACAAGCATGTCGTCATCACCGGCGGCGCGGGATTCATCGGTAGCGGACTAGCTGAGCGCATTTGCGGAGACAATCGAGTGACGCTATTCGATAATCTGCACCGCGACGCTGTGGGTGGGAGCGGTCTTCTTGATCATCCAAATGTGGAGTTGGTCAAGGGAGACGTGCTGGTGGCTGAGCAGCTCGCGCCCGTGATTCGAGAGGCGGACATCGTCGTCCACATGGCTTCGATTGCCGGCGTTGATACGGTCATGAAGAACCCAACGCTCACGATGCGGGTCTCTCTCATTGGGACCATTAATGCACTGCAGGCAGCCTATGATGGTGGTCGCTGTGAGCGCTTCATCGATTTCTCGACGAGCGAGGTCTT
>CALELH010000035.1 GCA_937902595.1 uncultured Myxococcales bacterium | reverse complement strand
CGGGACTGTCGAGCAAACCAAAGAGATCCTCGCGCGCACCGGGCGGGTCCTCGACCAGAACTCCCAATCCACCTGAGCACAACCCGCTCCGTCAATTATCCGAATCAGCGCTTCGGGCCGAGTGGCCGGTAGTGGGGGCTCTTGACCCCAAGTTGTGCTCGGGATGGCCCACCGCACTATCCCCCGTATGTAGAGAACTCTTGATGCGGGTCAGGCCTGCCGATGTGGTCAATAAGCTTTATAGTCCAGTGGTTTAGCTTGGATTCGTGTCGGCTCTCATGACCGCTCGTTGGACTGGCACTCTCTTTGCTCATGGAACTAGCCATCGATGTTAGTTTAGTGTGGCGGTGAGGGTGATGATGTTTAGCGTTTTGACGCTTCCATCAGTCGCCGCGAAAATCGTTTTTGACTGAAACTCACCATTGCATGAGAATCTGCATCACAAAGGACCTACGGAGAGACTCCATGAAGAACCTAATGCGGCGTGTCGTTTTGTTTGGGACAGCGATCTTTGCGCTCGCTTGCGCTGATGCGGCCCCAAGCGGCGGCTCTACAGGTGGTGGAAACGGCGGCTCCGGTGGAATGAACGTCGACATGGGCACCGGTAAGCCCAACGCCGATCGAGGCGTGGCTGATGGCACAAGGCGGTTGATGATCGTCGGTATGACCGAGCTCTTCGCGCTGACGGGCAACGATCTGAATCTGCAGGTTTCTTACGAAGCAGGACGGCGCCCCATCAATGGAGAGCGCGTCACCTTCAGAATGTTGGACGAGAATGGATCTCCTGCCGGAAATGCAGGGGTTGATGGGAGTCTCCTAAACGCAGGGAGCTCGGCGACGAATCAGGACGGGGTCGCCGCGGTCCGTGTTCGTCTCGGGCAGGTCGAGAGTTTCTTCCAGATCGAGGCCTCAGCGCCTGGAGCACAGCCAGTGCGCTGGCGGATCACCGTCGGAAACGCGGGCGTGGGCGCCTTTTCAATTCGTCTCATCTATCCAGCGATGACGGGCCGATATACCTACCGTGATTTCAGCCACGCCGAGGTGTTTCTCTTTGGAAGTGGCACTCGCCAGACGTGTGACACGGTCGCCCAAAACGCAGGCGCGATCTTCGGTGCGGACCAGCTCGTTCGACGGGACCCGTTCAACGAGGTTGATAACCGAGTCAACGTAAACAGCCTGCAAGCAGACTCGGTCTATACTGTGGCCAGCGTCGCTTACGCACAGAATGGCTCAGTCGCTGCCTTCGGTTGTTTGGATGGCCAAACGGTCGTCGGTGGGATGTCGACCTCCTTCGACATCACGCTCCAGGACCTGCCCTTGGAGTTCAAGGGGCGTTTCCGAGTATTGCACTCCTTTAATTTGCGTACAGCGCTTCAGAGTAGCCAAAACGGCTCTCTCGCGACCGTTAATCAGCTCTTCGATATCCTGCAGATCATCGGCGGGCAGGGGCCGGATCGGTTCGAAGCTGTCCAACGCCTCGTCTGTGATCTCATCGACGTCCAAGATGGGATCTGTCGCGGTATCTCGTTGCTGGTCACAAACGGCGGTATCGCTCCGCTGATGGAGGTCATCGCCCAGGAGTCACCGGAGTTCTTCACGGTGGTTAGAGCGCTGGCCGACATCGTGAAGATTCTCGAGGAGATGACAATCGTCGGTGAGATGGAGTTTGTGGACAGCAACCCGAATCAGGAAGGCTGGCTGAGAAACAGCGAGGACCGTTGGAAGAAGTTTCGATTTGAGTGGCGCGATGGTTGTCCTCCGGGCGCGCCTTGTGTCAACGAGTTCACCATCGGTGATGTTCACAGCGACCCCAACGGGCGTGAGTCGGCCATCTTCGCTCCATTTGATTCCATCGTCAGAGGGGCCTCGATGGAGATCAAAGAGCACTCACTGACCGTTAAGTACGGCCTGCTGCTCTTGGGCATCGCCGAATACTGGGTGATTCCAGCCACTCTCGGTGTCAATGGACCGGTCTCAATCGATGAGATGCTGGCTGAGCTCTTGCCCTGTGAATCGATCAACCGAAACATCG
>CALELH010000034.1 GCA_937902595.1 uncultured Myxococcales bacterium | reverse complement strand
GAGCCGCCGGACAGGGTGGAGCCGCCGGACAGGGTGGCGTCGGCGCTGAAGGCGGCCAAGGTGGCGCTGGCGGACAGGGTGGCGCGGGCGCTGCCGGTGGTGGTGGTGGCATCGGCGCTGAAGGCGGCCAAGGTGGCGCTGGCGGCCAAGGCGGCGCTGGCGGAATGGGCGCTGAAGGCGGCGCTGGCGGCCAAGGTGGCGCCGCTGGTGAGGTCAGCTGCCTAGACCTGTTAACGCCGGCAGATGATCCCAATCCGGAGTTTATCTTTACGGCCTGCCCAGCGACCATCTCCGTCGCAGACTGCAGGGCGCCGATGATGGCCATCGTCCAGCGGAACCCCGCGGTGCAGCTGTGTCCATATCAATCGGGCGCCGCCGAAGGAGCGGGGTGGTGCCCCGTTCGAGGGTTTCAAGCTGCTTGTTGGGGGTACGTCGGCACCGGTGGAGACGAGAACACCGACTGCGACACCGGCGCTCAGGAGTTCGCCCGGGCCTTCATGAGGAACGCTCGCACCGACGACGAGCGCGCCTCCTGCGCCGTGGTCACCGCGGTGATGTCTCATGAAGGCGGCTTCGCTCCGACAGCTAAGAGCTGGGATATGTTCTGCAACGGCGGCGCGACGGGCGCAGTCGGCCTCTTTCAATACGATTTCGCGAGCGGCTTAGACCCGCTGCCCGCCGGCGTCGACGCCCAGTTTGAGCAGTTCTTCAGAGGAGAAAACGGACCTAACTTAGCGGGGCTCGCGGGCGCGTGGATGGCGTGTAACCCACGCATCGCCGGCGCGACCGCCGCCACTCAGGAAGACCTAGAGCTCGCCACCGCAGCGTGTCGAGCCGCCGGCGCACCAGAGGCACAGCGCGCTCCCGCCGAACTGGGGTGTCGCTTCGTGGGTGGCCCGGTTGACCCTGGAGGACCGGCAGGCGAACAGGCCACACGATGTGGGGTAGATTGGGCCGACGCGAACACCCGCTGTGGCGATCTCTGCGCCGGTGATGCTGATTGCCAAGGTGGCCAGCGCTGCTACGCCGACCTCAGCCTCGACCCATGCAATGAAGCGGCGCCACAGCCGATTCGATGTGGGGTAGATTGGGCCGACGCGAACACTCGCTGTGGTGACCCCTGCGTGGGTGACGGTGATTGCCAAGGCGGCCAGCGCTGCTACGCCGACCTCAGCCTGGAGCCCTGCGGCGGCTGAGTACACACGCCCTGTACCAGTAGACGCCTCACTGCTCAGCGATAGACGGTGAGGAGCCCCGAGAAGAGGTAGTTAGGCCGCGTGTGATTCGTGTCGTTGTACTCACAGCCTGTGTCAAAGACGCAGCCACGGCACCGTGGCTCCTCAGGCCGACAGGTGTTCTTGTATCGCTCCACCCCGTAGGCGAGCGAGATCTCCGCCTTACCGGCCACCTGTTCAGAGACGTCTACAGTCCAGGGCCTCACGTAGGCTCCGGGACACCACCCAGCCCGTGGATATGTGTAGGTTCCATACTGCCCCTGCACGGCGCTCGTCGCGCAATCATCCCGCCATATGCGCTCGGTGAACTCTCGCTCTTCGATGACCACATGATGCTGCTTGGGGCAAAACTCTGCGCAGTTCTCGGCGTTGCCCTGACCATGCCCAGTGATCAGGAGACGTAGGCTGCCGTAGTTGACCCCCTCTGGGAGCGTGATGGACTCAGAATAGACCGTCTCCGTTGGCAACTCCGGGTTCCCATACTCGAAGGTCCTCGCGGTCCATACGGGGATCACCGCGAGGGGGACCCTCTCGGGCACACCACCCTTAAACTCGAAGTCTACGTCCACCAACCAGCCCGCGCCATTGCTGTGACCGGGCCCAACCCAGGTGTCGATAAACACCCGAAGCTGGACCTCACCTGCAAGCAGCGAACGTAGATCGGTCATGTCATAGGTCCAATCGGCCGCGACTCGATAGGGCGTGATGAATCGCCAGAGCTCCACGACAGACTCGTCCTCGGTACCAGGATTGAGGACGAGCCCCAACCAGCCCTTTCGATCCCACCAATCACATCCTCCGTCCGGCGGGCACTTAAGACGAAAGCGCATGATCACCTCTTCGTACGCAAGCGACAGGTCCGGAAAGTTCACGACCGCGTCGACCTCCCGCCGATTCTCGCCGCCGAAGAAGACATGCTCATCGTCGAAACCGGTGATGGTCTGGTCCGGACCTGGCCTCGGCCCGACGGATCCATCCAAGGACGCATCTGCCATCGGCGTCGCGCTGTCCATGATTAAGCCAGGGCTCTGCGCATCGGTAGTCATCGCAGCATCAGACCGCTGAGCGTCCATCTCGACGGACTGATCGGGGACGCTAGCGTCAGAGACCACCATTTGGTCTAAGAGCGAGATGGGCGGACTCGAGGTGCTGCTGTCCTCACTGCACGCCATCATCAAGCCGGTGAGAAGGACTACGCTGATCACTCTTGGTCGAGTAGGGCACGGTGTCATAGTGAACGCTCCGATTCTATTTCAGGTCCGGATTGGTCAGAGGGTATTCGACTCGAGAAGTTATTCACAAGAACAGCGTCTGAGTTTGCATCAAGACCGAGCGCAAAGTGCGCGTTTCCCTAGACGTAAGAGGGCACCAGAGCTTACCTCCGTCGACCGTTATTCTTAGATAGAGATGAAGACGAGCTTGTCTATTCGTCGGAGACTTGCCCTCTCATAAAGAACAAACTCAAGAGGTGAGCTGAGATCCAAACCTTCAGCACGCCAACCCACACCAAATGCAAGAACACGACGCCGCCACCATGCATGCTGAGAAACATTGAGACGGCGAGCCAAGACGTCACCAGAACCCAGGCACCGACCTCCCACGGCCACACGCGCGCCTCTGCCCAAGGACGCAGCATCGCGAGGACGACGCCCAGCTCTATGAGGCTGGCGATGATCCCGAAGCGCAGCGCTCCGGGCTGGTTGGTTCCGTAGGCGTCGGTCCCCGACAGGGTTGGGTCCGGTGGATTGGAATACCAGTCCGTAAACATGAAGAACGCCAAAACGCACCAGCCGCAGGGTAGCCCCCAGAGACGGAGTAGGCGGGTCCAAGTCGAGCGGGTCACGTTGATCGTCGTCCTTGTCTACTAGACTGTGTACCACCCATCCAAATGGAGAGCAGCTGCGCGCGATGACACGCACTTTGCTTCCGACGAGCGATGATCGATCTTAATCACCGGTCAGCTCATATCAACAAAGCTACGTCATCATTCAAAAAAAACTTGTGACTGAACAATTTATGCATAATGTCTGCCACCGTCTCTTACATGGAGACGAACAACTCAATCAAATAGGAGGTCCCAGTGACCGCTCACATCTCTCTGTTCGTTTGCGTCGCTCTCCTGCTGCCCGCCTGTGGCGCAGCCCCAACACCCGTCGCTGAGGAGGCGCCCGCCGCTCAGGCCGCAGCCGAGAAGGCATCTGCCCCAGACGCAGCGCCGGCGGCCCCCACATCGAAGACCTTTGACTTTAAGGAGATTCCCTTCGCGCCCTTCAACCCGAAGCAGCCCAAAGGGATCCATGTCTACCCGCTGAACGGAAACCCTAAGGCGACGGCCTTCAGCGCCATCGTCCGTTTCCCAGGAAACTTCGAGACGCCTCTCCACACCCACAAGTTCTCCTACTCTGCCGTCGCCCTGTCCGATGGTCTCTTCCATGGTCGGGCCAAGGACGACAAGCATGACGTGACCAAGGGCTCATTCTGGACCCAGCCTGGCGGGGAAGCGCACCTAGACGGCTGCAAGGGTGATGACTTCTGCTACTTCTTCGTCGTGTTCGAGGGGCCGGTCAATATGACCCCTGTAGAGACGCCAGTTGAGAAGAGCGCAGGCACCTCGACCGCATACGCCGACATCAAGTGGAAAGAGGTCAAGGGGGGCATCAAGATGGCCGTCGTCAGTGGGAGCCCTAAGGTCGGCCCTTTTACGGGTCTCTTCAGCTTCCCTAAGGGGATGACCACCAACGTTCACACACACTCAGCCGACTTCGCTGGCGCTTTACTTTCAGGCACGCACCACCGCGGCGCGAGCGCTGACCAGCTGAAGACCCTCAGCCCTGGTTCAGCCTGGTCTGAGCCTGCTGGGTCAGCTCACATGGAGAAGTGTGGTGACGCGGAGGACTGCATCATGGTCGGCACCTTCAACGGCCCACTCGACACTAAGAACGTAGAGCTGAGCACCGAGAAGACCGCGCCGGCGGCCGAGTAGTCTCAAGGCACCTCGTCAGGGCGACGCTCCACGAGCGGGCGTCGCCCCACGCCGCTTGATGTGGCCTGTCTAGAGAAGGCTCACCCTCAACGAGCGCGCCGGGCTATGAACCAAAGGATGACGTCGTTTACCTAGAAGGGGTAGCTCCGGCTGACTCGCTATTCAGACTCAGACATCTGGTTCTTGCGCGCCCAGATGAAAGAGCGCACGCAGGTCATCGTATACAGACCACCCGTCACGAGCAGCATGACCTGTTACGCCGCCTTGGGTTCACCAAATAATCCGACCTCAGAGCCCATGGTCGCGCAGAGTATAAAACCACCCAGGAACCCGTGACCCTGACGATTCACGAGGGTCGGCTAACAGCGCTGAGGTTGCCGGATGGCCTATCGGATTGGAGCCGCTGCGTACCACACGATTGGGTCGCGAGCTGAACCCTCATGAGCAGCCCATGACTTTGGCTCGTAAATATTATGGACTCCCTCCCGGGAACTGCACGATTATGAGTCTCATCGCTTACTCAAGAAACTCTGAGAGGACGATCCGTGACGTTCAAGAGGCTCTCTACGAATTACCTGGCGTTGATCGCGCTCTCTCTAACTATGGGCTGTGGGAGCTCAACCTCCTCCCAAGGTGATGGAGGTCTCATCGCGCGAGACGCGGGGTCCGATGTAGGCGCCGCTGATCTTGGGGTACCGGTCGACTTAGGCAGGCCTGATGGCCCTTTGCCCGAGGCGACCCTGATCGGTCCAGACCTACGAGACGTCGTCGATGATTTCCGAGACGAAGATGCGCTGGGCATACCAACCGGTGATTGGTCGGTCTTCTATGTCGACGCAGACGCCCTCGAAGGAGGAGACGGCACGCAGCAGCAGCCCTTCTCTCGTCTCGCGGACGCTCTCGACGCTGCGGGTGCAACGTCCGCGAAGATCTTCCTCGCCCCCGGCACCTACCAAGGACCAATCCGCGTGAGAGCCTCTCTCGCGATCATCGGCGCCGGCACCGAGCTGAGCGTCATCGAGGCGGGCGACGCCATCACAGGGGTCAGCGCCCTAGATAAACCTGACTCAACCCTCGTCTTAGGCTGGCTCACCCTCCAAGGAGGAGAAGAAGGGCTGAAAGCTGATAGGCTGAACAGTCTCTTCGCTTTTAATCTATCGATTCGTGACGTCTCCCGGCGAGGGGTCCTTTTAGAGGAGGTTAACACCGCGGCCTTCCTGCGCAGCGAAGTCCTAGGGAGTGGCGCTGGGCAAGCGCCGCTTGTCTCGGTAAGAGCCAGCGGCGTCGCGCTGCTGAAGAGCGTCATTGGCCAGCATCTCGGAGCGGGCCTTCGAGTAGAGCACGCGGAGCTGGATGCGCAGAACTGCAGCCGCAGCCCCGTGTGCCCCTTCTCAAGCTTTGTCTTCGCTGAAGACCTCCTCGTCAAGTCGGTCGCTGGCTACGGCATCGACTTAAGACATGCGGCTTTCGGGCTGCACAGAACGAACGTAGACAACGTCGCGGCTACAGAAGAGTCACCCGGGATCGGGATCCACCTCTTGCAGACCTTTGGACGTATCTGGGGCGAAGGTCAGGTCAAGGGCGTGGACGGACTGTGCGTACAGACTGAGAGCGCCCGTGGTCGACTGCTCGACTTGACGATGACCGAGTGCACCGCGGGTGGACTGGACATTCGTCGCGCCCCCCTAGCCGATGGCGCGCCCCTGCTCCCCGCGCGCTCAGGTGATCCCGTCGCTGATGGATGGTTCTGGCCCGTCCCTAGCGAGTGGTCAGCCTTCCCAAGCGCCTTCTCTACCCGTCCAGAGCCCGGAAGTGGGATCGCGTTTCCCATGAGCGAGTGGTTCCCTATGAGCGAGTGGTTCCCTATGAGCGAGTGGGCGCCGGCGGGTACCTGGTTCCCCATGAGCGAGTGGTTCCCAATGAGCGAGTGGTTCCCCATGAGTGAGTGGTTCCCCATGAGCGAGTGGGTGCCCGCCAACGACCGGGCGCTACCACCCACCTTGGCCGGGCTCGAGGGGGGACCCGAGGCGGCTGATCTCAACCTTCATCTCTGGGCCCGTCTGGGGGTGAGCGAAATTCAAAGTGTAGGAAATGGGCGCTTCGGGGTGCGTATATCGGGTCACGCGACGCACGTCGAAGGCGCGACGATCACGGACATACAAGCTGAAGGACAGGCAGAGCCTCCTCCCATGGAGGGCGGCGCCGCTGGCCAACGGTCAAGCTCGAGTGGTCGGCTGTTCGAGGGCGACGGTGCGCCCCGGTCCCCGGGCCCTCGCGTACCTGGCGCAGCGCCACAGGAGGCGATGGACGAGGCCGAGTCTAAGGCCGTCGGGATCCTGATTAACCAAGGGACCAAGCTCTCGCTGGGCGAGCGCGGAAACAGCGTCGTCGCGCTCTCGCAGATCTTTGGGAACACCATCAGCGGTGTCCAAGGCACGGGCCTTCTGGTGAATCAGGTCATGCTGCTGTCACCCGGAGGTACCCCGTACACGAAGCGACCGCTCCCCATCGTCAATAACGTGATCACCGACACTGATGGCGTCGGCGTCCTCGCCCGAGATTCTGCGGTCGACCTGGTGGGCAATCGAATCGCCAACTCAAAGGGAGCCGGCTTGTGGGGCGTAGGGCTCTTCGGCGCGGTGTTCGGCAACACCGTAGAAGATACACAGCTCGTCGACCTCGGCGGAGTGATGATCGGAGACGGGGTCGTCTTGACCGGCAGTGAGCTGTTCCCTGCCTATTACTCGGGGAGCGATGGCGTCACCATCGTTGGCGGTGAGATCTCTGGCTCTGGACGATACAGCGCCATGATTGAAGGCGACTGCGCCGTACCGGTGGACGTCTTCGGACGGGCCCTGCGCGCGAACACAGACGGCGACGTATCGATGGTGGGCGACGCGGACTGCATGAACATGAACCCCGAACTGGAGGCGGCGATCGTGTATCCCCAGGTGATGGCTGAGGCCGCCTTCCCCAACGCAGACATCGCCATCGGCGCTCTACCGATCTGTGAAGGAGAGGTGGGGCAGGAAGGCGCGGAGTGCGACGGCCACGATAATGACTGTGATGGACGCACGGACGAGCGCCTGAACAACGCGTGTGGTGGATGTGGAGAGGCGACCTGGGAGACCTGTGACGCCGCAGACAATGACTGCGATGGTCGTACAGATGAGGCTCTGGGACGGGTCAGAGTCTACCGAGGACAGGGAGCGCCGCCGATGGAGTCGAGGCCCAGGCATGGAGCCGTGGTGCAGTCCACCCCAAGCGAGGACCCACTCATTCTGGTCTCACACGCCTCCGAAGACGGCTTCTCACTTAGAGTGGGTCCATCGGACGCGGAGATGCTCCAAGTGCTCTCCCCCTTAGACGGCGATCCGGATACCCCCTTCTTGTATGACCCCATCGCGCTGCTCACGAACCCGGACGGGAGCTACACCGCTGTGGTCAACATCGACCAGATCATGGATGAGGCGGGCCCACGAATGTTGGGTGCCAAGCTCATCTCCTTTCGCATTAACGAAGAGAATGGACAGGTCGAAGACAGGTCGGTCACTCTGCTCGATGACACGAGGATTGCCCGAGCGATAGACCTGGGCGAAGAGCGAGTGATGCTGCTCGCGGCTCTCGACGGGAACGAGCAGTGGATGCTCTACCGCTTGCCCAGGGATCCGGCGGCCTACACGGGCGAGATCACTCAGGCAGGCGAGGTGAATGGAACCTGCGGGCTGCTTGGCCAGGGCAGACTAATCGAAGGGGCCCGCTATCACAGACTCGGCTCACTCGATCGTACCCTCTCCATAGACGCCGTCGATCTCGCACATTTTGGAGAGGCGAATGACGTCCATTGGCTCGTCGCCATCGGGTGGACGGACATGATCGGATACGCTGGCCGCGACCTTGAGGTCTATGAAGTTTTGGAG
>CALELH010000033.1 GCA_937902595.1 uncultured Myxococcales bacterium | reverse complement strand
TCGCGCGCCGCCTCAATAATCTCGGTCTGCGGTGCCTCAAACCAGCCGAACTCTTCCGGCGAAGAGCCCCAGGCGTGCACCTCGAGGACAGCTCGGCAGAGATCGACGCGCTGGACCTCTGGCCTGATGGACGTAGCGAGGCCTCGATGGGCGCTCTCTGTCCACAGTCGACGACACAGCCCAGGCCCAGTGCGGCCGGCCCGTCCCGCGCGCTGGTCTGCGGAGGCGCGGCTGATACGCACTGTCTCGAGTCGCTCCAAGCCCACGGCTCGGTCGAAGCGAGGTTGCCGCTCCAAGCCGGAGTCGATGACGACCTCGACACCATCGATGGTGACGGGGGTCTCGGCGATGTTCGTCGAGAGGATGATTTTTCGTCTTCCGAGCTCCGCGAAGGCGCGGTCTTGGGCCTTCGGGGGGAGGCGACCGTGAAGTGGGATGACCTCAGCGCCTTCGATGGAGTCGAGGAGGTCTAGGCACCGGTTGATCTCGCCGACGCCGGGGAGGAACGCGAGGATATGTCCCGTGCTGTGTTCTCGGAGGGCTCTCGTGATGGCCGAGCTGACACGCTCCGCTGTCCGCTTAGTCGATGGCTGTGGATCATAGCTGATCTCTACAGGATAGGTGCGACCTGGCACTGAGATGGTCGGGGCACCAAGCCAGTCTGCGATGGGCCCCGGGTCGAGGGTCGCGGACATAATCACGATCTTGAGTTCAGGCCGCACGTCCCTTTGGATCTCTCGGACTAAGGCCAGCCCAAGGTCAGCGTTTAGGCTGCGCTCATGAAATTCGTCAAAGATGACGCAGGCGACGCCCTCCAAGAATGGGTCGCTCTGTAGTCTACGAGTGAGGAGACCTTCGGTGACGATCTCCAGCCTTGTGGCTGCGGAGGTCTTCTTCTCGAAACGAACTCGATAGCCGACCATCCCACCGATCTCTTCGCCTCGCTCCCAGGCGATGCGTCGCGCGGTCGTACGGGCTGCGACTCTCCTTGGTTGAAGAACCAAGATACGGCCTTCATCGAAGAGGTCCGCGTTGAGCAGGGCCGATGGGACTCGCGTGGTCTTGCCGGCGCCCGGAGGCGCCAAGAGAACGAGGGAGGCGTTCTCACGGAGAGCCTCTATGATCTCCGGAAGCTGGGCGTCGATAGGGAGTTGGACGAGGCGGCTCATAGGGGAAACTTAACCGGAAATGACCCCACCTGCACGGGTATGACACGGTCCTATGCGTTTTGACGTGGCTCCTAGTGTACAGTGGACTCATCGCTTCCCTCGACGGAGCGTCTCCCAGCCACAGGAATGACATGGATTTAATCAAGACTCGGTACATCGCTCTCCTTGCCTTAGGAGCAATCTTCTATGGGTGCCAGGACTCAGAGAGCGGAGGGACGATTACGATTGTCTCCGGTGACGCCGGCGTCGCTGATGGCTCGGTCGCTGATGGAGCTCGGGATGACGCCGCGATGGATGCACAAACGATATCGGACTTGGGGGCGGACTCATCCCAAGCTATCGCAGACAGCTCCACCCAGGGCGGGCTGCCGGATGCGGCGCCGTCGGTCGTTGAGGGCCGCTGTGTTCCTGGGTCTTCCTTCGTCGCTGGCACGGCGATCTTCGCCGAACGCACGAGTGACTGGAAACTAGATCGCGCTGAGGTGAAGGGTAATCGAATGACCGTCGGTGACATCGATGGCGATGGATACGCTGACCTCATCGTTCGGCGCAGCGGACAGCGTTCCGATATCTTCAGTGATGATGACGCCATCGCCCGACGGCACAATTGGGTGTTGCGTAATCGAGGCAACGCCTTCCAAGACATTACGACAGCCTCTGGCTTCTTGGCGGTGAGAGGGGATTACCCGCTGACAGTCGGGCGTCCTACTGAAGTCGTCGCCTTCGGGGACGTTGATAACGATGGAGATCTTGACGCATTCAGCGGACTGGATTCACGGCAGGCGGTCATGTTGGAGCCGGAGGGTCGAGAAGGGTTCGGAATCTCCGAGCGCAGCGAGCTGCTCCTGAACGATGGTACGGGTGTCTTTACGATGGCCGCAGAAGACCACCCGCTACGTCGAACAGGCCAGCAGGATGTCCCTTCGGGAGCCTCTTGGGTGGACTACGACCTCGATGGAGACCTTGATCTATGGATGAGTCAGGGAGGTCTGGGGGCTCCGCTTCAGGACCGCCTCTTCGCTGGTGATGGTGCTGGGGGATTTACTGATGAGACAAGCAGCGCTGGTCTTCAAACTGCAGAGTGGCAGCAGATCGCGAACATCAACCAGGGACTCGGTCATACGACGGCTTGGTCTGCGGTCGCATGCGACCTCAACGGTGATGGCTATGCCGAACTCTTGACGGGGTCTTACGGCCGGGCACCGAACCATCTCTGGCAGGCACAGCCAGGCGAGGACGGAGTTCGATACTCAAATGAGAGCGTTGCCTCAGGATATGCCTTCGACCAAGACCAGTCTTGGGACGGAAATCAGTTTGCCCGTTGCTATTGTCAGAGTCAGCGCAACGCACCAGGTTGCCAGGACGTTCCGGCTCCTAATATCCGCTGTAGTCAGATGAATTGGCGTCATCAGTATGATCGTGAGCCGTTCCGCAACGGCGGAAATAGCGGGGCGACGGTCTGCGCGGACCTCAACAATGATGGGCTCTTCGATCTCTATACGACAGAGATCCACCACTGGTGGGCAGGGGACGGCTCCGATGGCAGCGAGGTGTTGGTCAATCAGGGGACCGACCCAATTACGTTCTCACGTCCTGGGCGGGCAGCGACTGGACTGGAGATAGCTCACGACGGCCTCATGTGGGATGAGGGGCACATTACGGCCGGCACCATCGACTTCGATAACGATGGGCGGCAGGACCTTTACTTGGGAGGGACCGACTACGCCGGGAACCGAGGCCATTTGTATCAGAACGTGACCGAGGGCGGGGATCCAATGTTTTCAGAGGTCTCGACGGCTGATTTCTTTGAGCACAACCGAAGCCATGGAATGGCTGTTTCTGACTTCGACCGTGACGGGGATCTTGACTTGATCGTGGGCCACTCGAGAGCACGGTGTGACGCGAACGCGCCGAACAATTGTTACGAGACACCACAAGTGCGGTTCTTCGAGAATATCTTGGGTAACCAGAATAATTGGCTTCAGCTTGACCTTGTCGGTGGGCCTGGCTCAAACCGTGCTGCCATTGGCGCGCAGGTCACAGTGACCGCTGGTGAGCGCACTGAGGTGCAACAAGTTGGAGGTGGGTATGGTCACTTTGGTGCCCAAAGAGACCGTGTTTTGCATTTCGGATTAGGTGAGCACTGCGATGCCCGGGTCGTGGTTCGTTGGCCCGACCGGGCGCGAAGCGTTCAGGTCCTCGATTTGACAGCGGGCCATCGCTACCGACTCGTTCAGGGAGAGCTGGCCGAGGTGTCCGACGTCGTGGAGTAGGTGTCTTGGTAACCCTAGAGGACGAGTCGTGACCTGCTACAAAGTACAGGAGCAGAGCGCGCTCCTGGGAAGAGATTTCCACTATGATGTGTTCGAAGGAGCGAACCCTGCCGGAAACGTCGTTATCTTTGGTGGCTCGGGTAAGACGTACACAGAGTATTTTTCGCGGATGGAGACTCTTCATCCTGAGTTAATGAGCTATTTCGACGCGAACCCCTTGATCGGTGCCCGTTGCATCTACGTGACCGCTCCACCTGACCTACCCTATGCCCGAGCCGACCTCTTTGAGTCCAAGCGCGAATTGTGGAATGAGCACGTCTTAGGAGAGATTCTGGGTCGCTGGCCAGATGCGCCGCTCTATCTCGTGGGGTACTCGGGTGGAATCATCTTGGCGCTCAGCGGACTTCATGAGAGTGGTCGGGTCGTAGGAGTGACGGGGCTCGGTGCGGACGGCATTCCTGAAGACGTCGAGCTACCATACTCCGGGTCGGGGCAACCCAGATGGCTGCTGGACCTGAGGTATTGCGCAGGAGACCCTGTGTATCAGTTCAACGTAGCGATCATTGAAGAGCTCGTTGATGCCGGGGCGGCGAGGACGGT
>CALELH010000032.1 GCA_937902595.1 uncultured Myxococcales bacterium | reverse complement strand
TCTCGGCTGGAGCAATGTCCAAACGGGGAGCACAGACGCTGCATACGCATAGGCCAATAGGATGAGCGTCCACATCGTTGAGGACGGCCACCAACCACTGTAAGCGCCGCCCTCCTTCAGATACAGGCCGAACCAAATACCGATCAGGGACAGGACGAAGCCGGCAGCGATGACCGGACCAAGTGGCGCGCCCTTCTTCGTCAATAGATAGCCTGAAACGAGCGCGATCAACATCAAGAGCGCCGATGGGAAGACCGACTGTGGATATCCCTCCATACCGGCGGAACCGGTCTCAGGGTTCGGAGGCACGAGATAGAGCCCGAAGAGCTTCGAGATGACGAAGACGAAGACGCCCATCGCCAGACCGACACCGAAGAAGATGATCAACAAAAAGAGGATCCGTGCTCGCTTCCCGATGATACCCTCGGCCACCGTACCGACGCTCATGCCCTTTGCTCGGGCGGACAGAACCAAGGCCGAGAAGTCGTGGACGCATCCAATCAGAACGGCTCCGCAGACGACCCAAACCATCGCAGGCACCCAGCCCCAGATGACGGCGATGGCGGGGCCAAGCATAGGCGCGAGGCCTGTGATAGACGCGTAGTGATGGCCAAAGAGCATCGACGGACGCGTGGGTACATAATCTACGCCATCGTTGATCTCGTGAGCCGGAGTGACCGCGTCAGCGTCCAGCTCAAAGACCTTCGTCGCGAGGTGCTTTGAATAGAAGCGATAGGCCAGCCAGTACGTGAAGAATGCGAGACTCGTCGCGACAACCGGTGACATACGCCCTCCCCGAAGAGACCTGCTCAAGACTGTCCACTTGTAGGTCATCAGAGTGCCGATGGAAAGAATCCGAAGTGATCGACTGACCCAGCAGTGAGCTCCGTAACCCTTAGGTTCTTTCAATTGCCGCTCTAACCACCTAAGGTCCACGCGCCATATACGAGACGTCATCCAGCGTCCTCAAGGCACCGGGGAGAACGACATCTTGAGATATCTAAGCAGCTGCCTATGTGTCTGCGCCCTCCTTTTGGGCTGTGATGACACTGTGCACCAGACGGGGACGGCGCTCGACGTAAGCGCTATGACCGACGTCGTCGCGCCACCAATGGATGAAGGAGCCATAGACGAGGCCCTACCAGATGAATCTGAAGCCGACGCCGCCTCCATTTATGAAGCTCAGCCCGGGCCAATCGCAGCCTCTCCACAGCGCCCAGGAGACCCCGAGCGCGGATATCACGCCCTCGTCAACGCGCCCTACGTGACCTGTGGCGTACCGGCCCGTATCTACAATCAATTTCAGGGACCAGCGCCAGCACAGCTACAGCTTCCGGGCCGCGAGGGCGTCAACGAACGTCGGGCTTTCTTCGAGACGGAGTTTACCAACGAAGATGGCCTGCAGATCGTGTCAACCAACTGCCTGACCTGCCATGTCGGCGTGGTGAACAACCAGCTCTTCGTCGGACTTGGTAATGAAGAGAGTGACTTCACTGGAGATACGAGCGGCCCTGCGATCGCCCTCAGAGGTCTTGCCGACGGTGACGCGGAAGAGCGAGCGCTCCTACGCTGGTCCGAGCGGGTGATGGCGATCGCACCGCATGTCCAACTCGACACCATGGGTGTGAACCCAGCGGACAATCTCACGGCCGCGCTGATCGCTCATCGCGACCGAAACACCCTCGCTTGGTCCGATGAACCGCTGCTGCAGATCCCATCTGAGCTTGAGGTAATCCCTATCAGCGTGCCGCCCTGGTGGAACATGAAGAAGAAGAACGCGATGTTCTACACAGCGGTGGGTCGTGGTGACCATGCGCGCTTTATGATGACGGCCTCCACCCTATGCACCGACTCCGTGGACGAAGCTCGAATGATCGACTCATGGTTTCCCGATATTCGCGCCTACATAGCGTCTATTGAACCACCCGCTTATCCCTACGAGATCGACGACGAAGACGCGGCGAAAGGCCAACGTGTCTTTGAGACGAATTGCGCGGCCTGCCACGGCACCTATGGGACGGACTGGACCTATCCAAACCTCTTTGTCGGAGTCGACGAGGTCGGAACCGACGATGTACTCGCGCGACGCTCTTTTAACGCCGCTGGCGAATTCATCGAATGGTATAATGAGAGCTTCTTTGGAGAGCTCGCTCGCGCGGTCCCTGGGGAAGGATATATCGCCCCGCCTCTAGATGGAGTTTGGGCGACAGCCCCCTATCTACACAACGGATCTGTTCCAACCCTCGCTCAACTAATGAACAGTCAGACTCGGCCACGCTACTGGAGCCGCTTCCTAAGAGAGACTCAAACGTACGATCAAGAAAACATCGGTTGGGAGCACGACGTCCTCGACTACGGTAAGGATGGCGCCAGGGGATCCGATGAGCGCAAGCGAATCTACGACACGACCCGCTCAGGATATGGCAACGGCGGCCACACATACGGAGACCAGCTAAACGCCGAAGAGCGTAGGGTTCTCTTAGAGTATCTGAAGACGTTATAGGGCTGAGGCGCTAGAGGGATGATCCCCAGGGCGGACTCCTTGCCCGGCTCTCTAATGACGAATGGGGTCAAACAGCAACTGAAGGTACTGTCGAAAATGTTTGGAGGCCACTGAGGTGACCTTCGGGTCCTTAAGGGACTTCGACAAGATGAAACCACCCTCAATGACACACATGATCATCTGAGAGAGTTCGCGCGGCTTCACTGGAATACGGGGTGGATACAGCGCCATCACGCTCTCTATCCTCCGTACATACATATCCCCCCAGTACTCAAACCCGTCCGCGATGAATCGCCGGACCTCTTCGCTAAAGTGTTCTACCTCGTAGAGGTATGAGGCGAAAATACAGCCCATGGGGGGTTCTTTAAGACCATCTATATGAGCCTCAAAGAGCTCTAGAAAGATAAGAAGCGATTCAAGAGGATCCTCGCTGGCCGCGTCGGCCTGCTCAGACAGCGACTCAAACAGCTCAAAATCTTGGCTGGCGTATCGCTCCAATACGGCGATTCCGAGCGCCGGTTTATTGCTGAAGTGATAGAAGAATCCACCCTTCGTCAGCCCGGTCAGCTTCAGAATGTCGTCGATAGACGTCCCCGCATAGCCACGCTTTAGGAAGAGCGTCTCCGCAGTCCCCAAAATTTTTTCCCGCGTGGCCTCGCCGCGAATGCCCATAACGATCCCTGAGTAATTCTCGAAATTAGCCTCGGATGCTAGCTACCGAATCATCAACACGCAACGGGCAATTCCATAATTTCCAATAAAATACGGCAGGATGACTCTCTCTCTAGGAACGAGCTTGAGTTCGCCGACGCCCCATCGCCTACCACGGGCATCTTCTCAGCGATGGTTCCGTCAAGATTCTGTAAGTAGCTTACGCTTGACACCCTTAATCTATGGGACATACTGAACCGACCAGTCTGTAGGCAAAGGGCTGGCGGGCAATCGATATTCAGTCTGACCTAGTGCGAGGGTGGTTCCATGCAGGTACTTCTTATTGAAGACGACGTTCGTCTGGGAGAACAGCTCAAACCAGAGATTGAACGCGAGGGACATCTAGTAGAGTGGGCCAAAGGCCACGACTCTGGTTTGAAGAGTTTTGAAGCCCTTAAACCAGACGTCGTCTTACTTGATCTTATGCTTCCCGATGGCTCGGGTTACGATCTCTTGGACAAGATTCGTCGGGAAACTGAGACGCCCGTCATCGTCATCAGCGCCAGAAACTTGGGAGCTGACAAGGTTCGCGCCTTAGACTTGGGCGCAGATGATTATCTGACCAAGCCGTTTTGGACCAATGAGTTGACGGCGAGAATGAGGGCTGTCACCCGTAGATCAACCGTCACTCGAAATAGCGATCGTGAGCATAATGTCGGTCGCGTGCGTCTAGACCTTATCGCTCGACAAGCTCACGTCGATGGCGAAACTAAGCAGTTGACGCCAACGGAGTTCGCCATCCTGGAGTTCTTCGTCAAGAGACCGAATCAAGCTCTCCGGCGAGAACGTATCATCGACTCTGTTTTCAGAAATCCGGACTCAGCTACGGAAGCTCTGCAGACTCACATCTCACGCCTCCGCAAGAAACTGGGCCCTGACGGGAACCGCATACAGACGGTGTGGGGAATCGGCTATCGCTTCGACCCCTCGGAAGACTTCGCGGGATAACTCTGCGAATCGCAGCGTTTACAGGGCCCCAAAAGGCTCCATTTAGTTTCTCTCCTCATACATCCTAGATTCCGCCGATTTCGCTATTTTCCAGCTACACTCCGACAGGGTTTCGGCAGATTTCAACGTCACAATTGATCCCACGCAGTCGAGAAGTGGACGGCGTACGGGGATATTCAGCGTTCTTGAGGATGTGTTGACGGACTGAACTAATCCAGACTGACTTAGTCTGCTCTGGAATCATCCGGACTCCATCATGGGACCGCGTTGGGCTCCGGTTTGAGCGTAACTCTAACACTCGAGATGATGCTCCCTAGGTGGGACTCGTGGAGAGCTGATGTCGATAAGAATATTGCTC
>CALELH010000031.1 GCA_937902595.1 uncultured Myxococcales bacterium | reverse complement strand
TCCGACCGCACATACTTCTCCTTGGGCCTCAGCCTCGGGACTGGGTTTGGCTGGGTCAAGACAGTCGCCAAACCGGTGACCAACTCTGGAGCCCGGCTGAAGAATCCAGGCCTGGCCTTAGCGCCATTTCATTCTCTGATTGAAGCTGATTTTTGGTTGTCTAACTCGTTGAGCTTGGGGGCGTTCGCGCGAGTTCAGATCATCGAGTCAGCCTATCTAGGCGGGGCGAGGGTCAAGTATCTGGCTAAGGAAGATGGACCACATCAGGTCTTGGCGCGGGTCGGTGGTGGCGTTGGCTATGTGAGGCATCTTGTCCGACTCGGTGATCGCTTGGATACAACTCTTGAGGGTATGTTTCATATAGCCCTCGGTATGACGTACGCCTATAGAATTTCGCCGCTCATGTCGTTCATTCTGACTCCAGACTACCTGCAGATGTTTGGGGAGTCTCCGAGCTATCACATCGACTTGAACCTGGGACTCTCCCTTCAGTTCTAAATCGCCACGAGATCACGTCGCGTTAGTCAGAGCCGAGCTCATTCAGTTCGATCTTCTCTAGTGTCAAGCCACGGGCGGGTGCAGTTGGCCCAGCGTGTCTTCGATCCTTCGCGGCGATGATCTCAGGGATGCAGTTGGGGCTGAGTCTACCACGCCCAATATCGACCAAGGTTCCGGTGAGGTTACGGACCATCTGCTTGAGGAAGGCCGTCCCCGTGACGCGCAACTCTATGACGCCATCACTGTCACTGGTGATGGCGTAGGTCAGAATCGTACGCTCGGCCGTTTTGTGAGAGCCATCGCTGGCGGCGAAGCTCGTGAAGTCATGGGTACCTATAAGGTCGGCGGAGGCCTGTCGCATAAAATCAAGGTCGAGCGCCCAGGGGATTCGCCACGAGAAACGGTCAAGAAGAGGGGACCTTACTTTTGAGCAGTAGACTCGATAGCAATATGTCTTGCTTCGGTTGCCGAATCTCGGATTGTAGTCCAGCGGGACCGGGTGGGCATCTCGAATCGCGATGGCAGCCGGCAAGCGCTGATTGACAGCTTTGACGAGACCCTCGGCCCTAATGGGGTGACGGATGGTCGCAGCAGCCATCTGATCGCGAGCATGCACGCCAGCGTCTGTACGACTAGCTCCCTGGACATCTGTTTGGCATCCAAGGAATCCGCTGAGCGTGTCTTGAAGCGTACCTTGAATGGTGGGACAGCCGTCGGGTTGAGCCTGCCAGCCGTGATAGCTGGTGCCATCATACTCGACTCGGAAGGCGAGTCGGCGTTCAGACTCGGTCACAGATCGAGGGCGAGACCCACGAAGAAGGTCTCGTCACCGAGGCGAAAGCTCTTCGAAGAGCCGAAGTCGTCCACCTGAGCGTATCGATATTCGAGCGTTATATAACTGTTGTACACTCCTGCGTCTCTCTCGAAGTCTGACGCCATCTCCTGATCGAGTACGTCAAGGAGTAGGTGTACACCGAACGCGTAGTGATAGCCCATGGTCGCTCCCTGAGCTTCGTTACCGTTAGAGAACGACGCCAGATCGCCGCTGCCATCTAATACACGCCACATGTAGTAGTCGAAGCCACCACGAGCGACGGGGACGAATGGAATGTATCGATCCAGCAGATCAAAGCGATAGCTCATCTGTAGGTTCATCGGGAATATACTGAGCTCTGTCGTGTCCGAGGCCTCATTACCTGCCGAGGCATCGGCCTGGACGGCTGTGCCCTCGACATTCCAATAGCCGATGGATGCGCCCACGGCGAAGGTCCCTACGAGAGTAGGGATGAGTCTCTCGCTGCCCACCGAAAACATCAGCTCGGTTCCGTCACCAAAGGCCTCTTCAAATGGAGGCTTAACGTCACCAGCATCGCGCGCAAATTGGCTATCGATACGTGGCTTATAGCTTCCAAATTGGAGGTCCACCCCCCAAGAGGGTCCCTTCTCTTTGGCTGACGTAACACTCGGAAGGAGTAGGCTTACGCCCGCTAGAATCGCGAAAATCCGTCGTAACATTAGCGCACCCTCCGGAGGAGTCCACACAGGACAAGAAACCCAAGTAGGCCGAAACCAAAGGGGGTGGACGGCGTTGATGAGCAGCCTCCCGTCTCACCATCAGCTCCATTTAGTCGACTCTCGTATAGCTCGGCGAAGTCGAGTAGTGAGGCTGGTTGAGCGGTCTCAATTGGGCTGTTCGCGCTGCGATTCCCTGCGGCGTCGTATGCCGCGACCACAACCTCATACCGGGCATCATTCTCCAGGTTTTCAAACCTGTACTCATCGCTCTTAAGTGACTCGGTCGTACGACATGTGCTGAAGCCGGCCCGTAAATCCTCCAAGCTAGACCCGCTTCCAGTTTCGCCGGTTGCTTCAGAGTTTGACCCTGAGGCCGAGGCATTTCTGACGCAGATCTCGTGGCTGGCCGCGTCGGTGTTTGAGCGGTCTGATTCGGCAAGGCTCACGACGAGAGCCTCCTCGCCAGCCTTCACGACTGGCTTGCTCTCGGGGGCCGCTGGAGGTTCCATATCGGTCACCAAGCTGATCGTCTCTGAGACCTCATCGTCTCTGTCATCGGCTTCAAAGATTACGTCGGCTCTAAAGTTGATGGTCGTACTGCTCTCGCAGACGACGCTCTCTACATCTCCGAGACTCGCTAATGTACCTTGCCACGTGATGTCGCCTGTGGAGCTGCGCTCCAGGCAACCACAGACCTCGCCACCGCTCAGATCGAGGCTCGGGCAATTGAAGTCGCCTGTGGACAAGCAGTCCGCGCTCTCCCCACTGAAAAAGACGAGGTTGAGTTCATAAACGTCTATGCCACCCATGTCGTCGAAGGTCGCGGTGATGTTCAGTGTGTCACCCAGCCGATCTGCACAGTTCAGCGAGCCGATGGGTGAGGGCGCCTCTGGTGCGGCACCGTTTGAGAAAGTCACGCCTGGTCTGGCGAGCGCTGTAACCGCCATGGCCAAAACAATGGACACGGTGATGCAGAATAATCTGGCGTTCATTTGAACTCCATTCAGAGGTCATACCTTGATCGATGTCAGATTACCTTCACGAATTGTACCAGTTCAAGAGGCCTGACCATTGGTGCCGTTTGAGGCTACCGAAGGTCTGAAACATTGAATGATTGGTGTCATCCTGGCAGCTACGTGCCCGCTGCGAGACAATTTGACACGTCAGCCGTCCAAATGGCCCGCAGCCTTCAGGAGCTCAGCGATCTGCACGGCGTTGGTCGCCGCGCCTTTGCGCAGGTTATCAGCGACAACCCAGAAGGTGAGGGCGTTCGGTGCCGATGGATCGACTCTTAGCCGACCGATATGAACATCATCGGCGCCTTGCGCGTCCGCCGCGACGGGAAAGTCGGCGGGGTCGCGATGAAGAATGACTCCAGGAGCGTTCTCGAGCGCGCTCATGGCGTCCTCCACGCTGATCGGTCTCTCAAATTCCGCGTTGATTGACATCGCATGTCCGAGGAAAACGGGCACGCGCACACAGGTTGCGCAGACCGGGAGATCTGGTAACTCCATGATCTTGCGCGTCTCGAACATCATCTTGTGCTCTTCTTTAGTGAAACCATCGTCCTGGAAGACGTCTATTTGAGGAATGGTGTCAAATGCGAGGCGACGAGAGAATGTGTTGTTCTTGGGCTCTCTGAAATTGAGCAGGTCGATGGTCTGATCGCGCAACTCGTCCATACCGTTGCGACCGGCACCTGAGGCAGACTGGTAGGTGCTCGCCACAACGCGCTTCAGCCCTGCGACGGCATGCAGTGGTTGAAGCGCGACGACCTCTTGAATAGTCGAACAATTAGGGTTCGCGATGATCATCGACTCTTGCTCAAGAGCACCCGGATTAACCTCGGGTACGACGAGAGGTATCTCGGGCATCATCCTGAAGGCGCTGCTGTTGTCTACGACGTAGCAGCCGCAATCGGCGGCAATGGGGGCGAACTTCTCGCTGATGGACCCACCCGCTGAAAAGAGCGCGATGTCTACCTCATGGAAGGAGTCTTCGTTGAGCACTTGGACCAGACAGTCTTCACCGCGCCATTCGACGGTTTGTCCGGCTGAACGTTCGGAAGCCAGCGGGACAAGACGGCTGACGGGGAAGCGACGCTCTGCAAGTACAGCCCTCATCTCTTCGCCCACAGCTCCGGTGGCGCCAACGATCGCTACGACCAACCCATTTGTGCTCATGACCTGTCTCCGCATAATCTAGTCTAGTGACGAGCGCGCGAGGGCGCGGACGCCTTTATTGGGGCGACACCATATGGGGCGGCGGGTACGAAATCAACCAACGCCGCGCAGGAGCAGGCTTTTGGGCAAGGGCATCACAAGTGTGGCATCGGCGGCATGCTGGCGGCGAACGCTGTCAGTGAGCTGTTTCATCGTCGCGATTGCTACAGCATGCACCGAATCGCGACCGGACGATTGCTATGTTCTAGGGGTTGGTCACGGTAGGTGTTGTCTTCTTATCCTGCCGGGAGACGTATCCGAACGTGGGGTGTGTCAAGACAGTCACTGCGTCTCACAGCGGACACGGCTACCGAGCACAGCGTGCGGCGAGGTCGGTGACGTTGGGATGGATAGTACGCCTCATCTTGATACTGGGCAGACGCTGACAGCCGATGCGGTGGGGCCTGACGCTACGGATGCGACGATGGATGCTCGACCTGAGGCCGATGGAGAGGCCAGTC
>CALELH010000030.1 GCA_937902595.1 uncultured Myxococcales bacterium | reverse complement strand
GTACAAATCTCAGTGAGGCTGAGTTGATGCAATACCGAAGGCCCGTCGGTTGTGGGCCGTCACGAAACAAATGCCCGAGATGTGAGTCAGCGTTCTTCGAGCGCACCTC
The DNA here is from genome assembly GCA_937902595.1 of uncultured Myxococcales bacterium. Classification (GTDB taxonomy): domain Bacteria; phylum Myxococcota_A; class Bradymonadia; order UBA7976; family UBA1532; genus UBA1532. The sequence goes on along the minus strand of CALELH010000030.1, from coordinate 7,878 downwards.
AACTCTCGTCATGCCGTGGCTCTTGTCCCTCACCTCAACGATATTTTTAGTGACCAATGGCTGGGTAAATGAAGGCCACCCTGTACCCGATTTAAACTTGTGCGTTGAGCTGAAGAGTGGCTCTCCTGACACGATGTCTACATAGACGCCGGGCGTCTTATTGTTCCAGTACATATTCTTGAACGGACGCTCGGTGCCGTTCTCTTGAGTCACAACCCGCTGCAATGGAGTCAACGCGCTAATCTGCGCGGCATAACGAGTCTTCACGTCGACACGCGGAGCCTCCTGAGCGCCGCTGTTGATAGCGCACCCCGCGATTAAGGCGATGACCAATGGAATGGTAAAAGCACGCATTGTCGTTCCTCTCATGTCCCCGGCGCCCAACTGAATCCAGGAGGACCAGGGATGTTCCTCTCTCGACGAATATAACCAAGAAAGGGGTTAGTACGTAGCTCGGTGTCTATAGTTGTCATCGGGCCATGTCCGCTGTGGACTCTCATCGCGCCCGGTAAATTCATAAGTCGGCGAAGACTCTCAACCGCGAGGCTTGGATCGCTCAGAGGGAAATCCGTTCTACCAATACTCCCCGCGAAGAGCGTGTCTCCCACGATAATGTCGGCGTCATCATGCCAACACCCTTGACCAGGTGTATGGCCCGGGGTCGAGAGAAACCTAAGGGTCGTCTCACCTAGGGGGACGCTAAATCCGTCATAAATTTCATGGTCGATGCGACCACAGGGTCGATCCAAATGGGGCATACCGAACATGCGGCCTTGCATGGGAAGAGTCTCAAATAGTGGGCGGTCTTTGGCGGGCATATAGGTCGGCACATCCCACTCATCCTGCAGATAAGACAGAGCACCTGCGTGGTCCAAGTGTGTGTGAGTCAGCAGAATCATCCGAATATCCGGAGCAGGGTCCAAGGTTTGGAGACGCTGTACCAGCTCCATCGTCTCTCCGGTGTCGACGATCGCCGCATGCCCTGTCGCCTCATCCGTCAAAAGATAAGTGTTCACCGTAAACGCACCGACGGTAAAACAATCAACTCGCATCAAACATCCCTTCATGTTCTCGATGAGAGTGTTCACTCCCCATCATCGCTCTAGAGAAAATCACGATAACTCCTGTAGGAATCGATGTCGAAGGTCTGTTCATCTACTCGCGCAGGCTCGCCGTAAGAAATGGCCTCGACAGACTCAGAGGAATCCTGCTAGAGGTGCATCGTTGTGTTTAGGAAGACGGTGAGAATCCGTCGCTGCCCCCGCAACTGTTACCGAGCGCGTCTAGACGCAGCTCGGAAGTCACGACACTGGGCGCAACGATTTAATCTTAACCACCTTGCGGAGGGCGAGGCGATGGGGCGAAACCTATTTCCAATCTTTATCGTTCTGCTCTTTGCGGTCGGCTGCGCGTCGCCGAGCCCGGACGTAGGCGAACCGACCGAAGACCTACCTCGGCCTTTTTGCGGACAGCCCTTTCTGACGGACGTCGTCTGTGGTGATCCTTGGTTGCCAAACTTGGACAAGCTCCACCGTGGTGCCCGCTGGTCGGTCACCTCACCAGACGGTCGAGAAGTCCAGGTTGGGTATTCTCTCCGCGCCGACGCCTCTGAACCAGACACGTGGCTCGACTCCGGCATCATCCAGTTCGATGACATGGGTCTGGTTAAGATCTTCGCGCGCTTGGCTTCAAGATCTGGCTGCCCTGAATCAAGAATGTCTCGGACCTATCAAGTCGTAGAAGCCTATGCACCCGCAGCAAACTCCCCTGGGACGACCGCTGTAGAGAAGGATGATGCGCGCATAAGAGGCTGGGCAACAGGCATCGCATCCCTTGAGTTTGGCGATTCAGTCGACACTGCCTATCGAACAGCCGAGGAGGCCCTCGGCCCTGCCACCGGCGGGCTTACAGACACGGTCTCACTCGGCGAGGGTGGGGCCATCACGCTGACTTTCAAAGAACCCATCGGTAATGGGCCAGGGCCGGACTTCGCCGTCTTCGAGAACGCGTTCAATGATCGGTTCCTCGAGCTCGCTTTCGTCGAAGTCTCCTCCGATGGCGACGCGTTCATCCGGTTTCCAAGCGCCTACTTGGGAATGTCCCCCATCGGCCCCTTCACAGAACATGACCCTGAGTTGATGGATGGTTTGGCGGGTAAATATCGCGCAGGCTACGGAACGCCCTTCGACCTCTCGGCCCTCGCATGGAGTGACGCGACGCAGACGGGCGCCCTCGATCTACACCACATTACCCATATTCGGATCGTCGATATCCCTGGCGATGGTCGGATGAACGACAGCTCGGGATCCCCCATATACGACCCCTTCCCGGTTCGGCAATCAGCGGGGTTTGACCTAGACGGTGTCGGCATCCTTCACACGTCGATCGATCACCCTTGCCCAACACCCTAAGGTGGTGAGAGAGACCGCACAGGATGCTGCGTGCGCCGAACGAACACCTCCGAGAATCCGGGGCCAGATGACCGAGGTCTAGACCGATCTCCGTGATGAACCTCTGCCTACGTAAAACAGACGCTTGTCGCCGAGGCCCAAGCGCTGCTAATCTTCCAGCCGTTGCGCCGATGGCGCGGCGATTAATTGAGACCAATAGTTATATCGTAAGGAACAAGAAACGATGTTGAAGACAGTCGCAAACGCACTGAACCGAGTATCTCCTGCTGAGACGGCCGAGGCCCACTGTGATGGTCCCTGTGGGGTCTACGATCCTGCCTCCGCGCGGATCGCAGCCGAAGCCGCCGTCTCTATGACTAAGAAGATCGTCGCCCTAGAGACGCCAGACGCTTCGAACTCTGCGGCGATGGCTGCCTACCTGAACACCCTGTCACGCTACGTCGCGATCAAGGAAGAGCAGGCGCACCTCGCTAAGGAAGAGCTGCTCGTTCTTTGGACAGACTATTTTAAGCCTCCTCATCTCGAGCAGTACCCACAGCTCCACACGACCTTCTGGAAAGCAGCCAAGCTCTGCTCAGCGGTTAAGGTTGAGGTCAGCGTCGAGCACGCCGGCGAGCTGATGGACGCCATCAAAGAGATCCACACGATCTTCTGGGCGACCAAAGGCCGCGACGTGGCTTGGTACACCGCAAGCTAATTGAGCGAGATACCCAGACCTGGCGTCAGGGAGCTGCTCAAATGGGTGCTCAGACGTCGGGTCCGCTATCGCATCGATGGGGACTCCATGCTACCAACCTTGTCTCCCGGAGACTTCGTCCTGGTGGATCCCCATGGATTTGATGGGCGCCCCCCACAGCCAAGTGATGTGTTGGTCGCCCGTCATCCGTATCAACCTACTGTGATCGTCAAACGAGTCGCTGAAGTAGTCGACGGAGGAGTTACGCTCGTGGGTGACAACCCAGAGGCGAGCTCCGATAGTCGTAGCTTTGGTACGATCACGTTCGACGCCATCATCGGTCGCGTAACGAGTCGAATCTCCTGATGGAAGCTCCCTTCTTACTGAGTCTATTCGCCGGTCTTCTGGCTGGCGCTACCCATGTCATCGCGGGCCCTGACCACTGGATCGCCGTTGCGCCCTTATCTATGGACCAGCCAAAACGCGCGGCGCGTATTGGACTACGTTGGGGTCTCGGTCATGGCGTCGGGATCCTCATCTTAGGGGCCATAGGACTTACCCTACGCGAGTTTGTCTCGATCGGCGCGATCTCTTCAATCGCCGAAGCGATGGTCGGTGTAGTCCTGGTCATCAGCGGTGCCTGGGCCCTCCACCGCTCCAAGGCGCTGGTCATCCATCGGCACCCGCACAACCACGATCACGCTGACGAGCACGAGCACGTTCACCTCCACGTAGGAGAGCTGGATCACGATGACTCAAAGGCACATCTTGGACACACCCACGCGGCTTTTGGTCTTGGAGCGCTCCATGGAGTGGCGGGAGCGAGTCAATTATTGGCGCTCATCCCCACCCTCGCCCTCCCGACGCACGCCGCCATCACCTATCTATGCTCTTTCTTGATCGCGTCAGTTCTTACGATGGTCTGCTTCGCACATTTGGTAGGGCGGGTGAGCCAACGTGGTGGAGACTTCAGCCTACATCGCACCTTCGCGGTCGTCGGCTGGGGCTCGGTCATCTTTGGAGTGTATTGGACAGGCGCCGCGGTCTTAACGACCTAGCCGTCTTGGTGCTCATCAATTAGATCGAACATGTCATCGGCGAGTCCCATGACATGGTCACGACCCCGGACCTCGTTCTCGAGGCCATCGAGCCACCGAGCAGGGAAACAGTCTACGCCATGGTAGGCGCCAACGATGGCTCCCGTCATGGCCGCGATCGTGTCCGTATCTCCACCTGCGGCGACGGCCTCTGAGACCGCACGCGCGGGTTCATCTCGAAACTTAAGGAACGTCCACAGCGCGATGGGTACGGAGTCTTGCGCGGCCACGCCATTACCCAGCGCCACGACCGCCACGTCGCCATCCACGTCTAGATGCCGCTGAATCCAAGTCAGCTTCGTCTTGTATGGTTCCGGAGGCGCCTCGGACAGCAATCGCTCAATGAAGCCCATCGGATCAAACGAGCGCCCAGCTGCTCCTGATCGGAGAGCTCGACGCACGGCCAACGCTTGGATCCGTGACCCCCACTCGCCCAGCGGGTGGGAGTGTCCGGTGATCATCCCCTGCCTCTGGGCTGAGCTAGCCGCCAAATCGCGGTCTCGAAGGAAGGCCAGAGCCACTGGAGCCACGCGCATCGCGGCGCCATTACCAAACGAGCCTCCGGAGATCGTGTGACGGGCGGCGGCGAGGTGCCACGGAGCCCCCCCCTTAATCGACTCCAATACAGCTCGGGTGTTGCGTCCGTATCCCCGATAAGGGGTGAAGACCAACGCGAAGCGCTCGGCGATGAAATCGAGGTCGAGGGCGCCTTCGGCGTCGATGAGACCCTGGGCAAGACCGATCATCATCTCGGTGTCATCGGTGTATCGACCACACCCGAGACGGCCTCCCTGAAGATCGGTGACTGGACCAACCTCGCGGACAATCTGCGCTCGACTCAGCCCTTCGTAGGGCGCGCCGAGAGCGTCTCCGATAAATGTACCGAGCAGCGCCCCCCGAAACCGTCCTCGCATACTAGAGACTCCCCCTCATCTCAGCGCCTCCCTGAACAGTTCCAGGCGTCAAATCATTCCACATGCCGCCTCATCGGACGAGGTACACCTGTCCTTTCGCTGATTCTCGAAGCGCCTTTTGGCCTTTTACACAACTATGACAAAACTAATAATCCTTACATTTCGAGTAGATGTCAGACAGCTAAGAGCGGGGCTTCGGTGGTTTACAGACGTTTTACGAAAGAGAGTTATCGCCCCTGATAAATCTTCTGCGTCTCTATCAGGAGGACGGCATGTATTTCTTGGTCTGCGCTCTAGTCTTCATCGCTGCGTACTTGGTCAACAGCGTCTATATGACGGTGTTCTATCACCGCGGCCTCTGCCACAACGCGGTGACGTTGAGCCCGCGTATGCGACGCTTCGTGATCTCGACGGGCAACTGGGTGACGTCTCTCGACCCCAAGGGTTGGGTGTGCATGCACCGCATGCACCATGAGTTCTCGGACACGGTGGACGACCCACATAGCCCGACCAACTCGAGCATCCTCGGCGTGTTTCGCGCGCAGCACAAATCCTACGAGCGAGTGCTCGTAGGCTTGTATCGCAATGACCCGCACTTCACCGACCACGTCAATGACCTGGACTTCCCTGTGCATTGGCTCAACACCAAGCGTTTGTGGCTGTTACCCCTCGCGCTCCACGTCACCATTGGCGCGTCGGTGGGTGTGATCTGGGGCATGCCTTTGCTGGGCGCCTGCTACTTTCTTGGGCTCATGTGCCACCCAATTCAAGGATGGCTCGTCAACTCATTTGGCCACTCTCAAGGCCCTCGTAATTTTGACACGCCCGATGACTCGCGGAACAACGCATGGGTGGCGTGGTTAATCGTGGGTGAGGGCTTGCAGAATAATCACCACGCCCACCCTGCATCGGCGAAGTTCTCATATGCCCCGGGTGAGGTGGATATGGGCTATTGGTTTTGCAAAATATTGCAGAGCCTGGGTGCCCTGGAGATCAACCAACGGACGTTGATCCCTGAGCACGGTACGCCGCCGCTGCCGAAGCTCCAGGCGCCCATCGAAGACAAGCGAGAGCGAGACGCGGCCTAACTATTGGAGCAAGAAGAGCCCACCTAAGGCGAGCACGGTTCCGACGCGCGCATACTCCATAGGCCATCCCCAGCGCTTGCCCTCAAAAAGCGCGCCCCAGATGATCACTGTCCAGAGAATGAAGCTGCCCGCCACCGCATGATATAGGTAGGGGATCTGACCCTCGAAGGTCAGCAAAACGCCGACCACGGTCCCCATGATCACCAGATTGGTGAAGATATAAGCGCCCGCGTTCGGCGCCGCGTTCTCGTCAAAACCACGGCCGGGTCCATCGAAGGCGTCCGCGGGATCGGCCTCTCCGGCGGGTGTCCACCCTGGCGGCTTGAACCAGACCTTGACCTTATCTAACCAGCTCGTCTGCTCTACAGAGTGCCGAGCCAGAGCGACCCACGGCTGGAGATTCGCCCACGCCGCGTTCCAGCTACGTAAGGGCTTAAGCGTCCCGTAGAGCGGTCGTTCAACCTCAAGCTCAAAGGTGCCGAACATGCGGTCCCAGATGATCAGAATACCCGCGTAGTTCTTGTCCACATACTCAGGGTTCGTTCCGTGATGAACGCGATGATGTGAAGGCGTGTTAAACAGCCACTCGAAGGGCGCCCACATTCGATCGATGGTCTCCGTGTGGATCCAAAACTGGTAGAGCAAGTTAAAGGCGAAGGTCGTCGCGAAGACCTCGAGGGGAAACCCTAAGAGCGCCAAGGGCATGTAAAAGGTCCATGAATAGAGTTGGCTAAACCAAGGCTGCCTGAGGGCGACGCTTAGGTTGTACTCCTCGCTCTGGTGGTGGACCGCGTGAGTCGCCCATCCGAAGTTCACTCGATGACTGAAGCGGTGGTACCAATAATAGGAGAAGTCCACCGCGATGGCGCCGATGGCCCAGGTCCATGGCGATGACAAAGAGAGCTGAAAGAGCGCGTGCGTCTCGTACACATAGACGTAGGGCAAGAGGGTGAAGGTCTTGAAGAAGATGGAGAGGGTCTGATCACCGAGCCCACAGCTCATATCAGTGACCGCGTCGTTCAAGCGGACCGTCTTGTTCTGACGCCGTAACACCAGATACTCGATCCCGATGAGCATCAAGAAGAACGGGACCGCGATGCCGATGGGGTTTAAGCTCATAGCCTGATTGTCGCGCACTCAGGGACTTCGGGCAACGCTCAGCGAAACGGCCTGGCCTAAGGCGCCTTTAAGTGCCGTTTCAGAGCGTCTTTGAGCGCTTGGTTCTTAGGGTGTTTCTTGATGGTCGCCCGGAGAATCTCTATCGCTTTTTCGCGCTCCTGTAGGCGGCGATGCAGCCGGGCACGTTCAATGATGATCACGGGCAGCGGCGGCGCGGACTTAATCGCCTCGAGGGCCGGTTGAGGTCCCTTAAGACTCAGAGCCAGCTCTGCCAGCCTCTGCCAGGCATTCGGATCCTCTGGCTCGAGCTCTGTGACACGGGTCAGCGCCCTGAGGGCGGCCAGAGAGTTCCCGCTGCTCCGCGCCGTCGTATCGATCTGCCGGACGATGTCCGCGCGATGGGGCGCCCTCTTCTCCGCCAGCAAGAGCTGGTTGAAGGCCTCCGTGTGGTCCTTAACGTCACTCTCGATCTCGGCTTGCCTTAGATGGTCTGTGGCGGTGGAGTCCACGGAGAGCGCGCTCACGATCTTCGTGATCTCATCGGCCTCAACCACGCGGCCAAAGCGACGGACG
>CALELH010000029.1 GCA_937902595.1 uncultured Myxococcales bacterium | reverse complement strand
TGTACGGCACGACCAGAAAGGGATCACCTACTCCCCGGTCCCAATACGGGAGGTCATCGGCGTAACTGTCGGCGTCGTACAGGAAGCCGGCCTCTGCCGCGAGCCGTCTTGAGTTCGGACTCGTCCGGCCCTGATAGAAACCCAAGGGTCGCTCACCAAGCACGCGTTCATGTGCGGCGATAGACCTCAGTATGTGCTCCTGTTCCACGTCAGGCTCGACGAATTGGTAATCGATCCACCGATATCCATGGGAGGCGATCTCATTACCCAAGGCCTTCATCTTCAGAACGGGGTCAGGGTTTCGCTCAAGGGCCATCCCCACGCAAAACACAGTATAGTTGAGTTCCCGCTCCTCGAAGGTGCGTATCAAGCGCCAAACGCCGGCCCGAGCGCCATACTCATAGATGGACTCCATGCTGGGGTGCCTGACCCCCTGATAGGCCTGCGCACCTACGATCTCCGAAAGAAACGCCTCACTGGCGGGGTCTCCATGCAACACACAGTTCTCGCCACCCTCTTCGAAGTTGATCACAAATTGAACGGCGATCTTCGCGTTGTTCGGCCACTGTGGATGCGGTGGGTGTGCACCATAGCCCGCTAGGTCTCGTGGATAGCCACTGTCCATGTTTTCCCCTATTTGAGGGACGCCCCGTCCCGGACCCATTGCCCAACCAGCGCGCGCTCCTCTGGAGTCATCTTCGTCAGATTACCGAGGGGCATATAGTCGCTGAGCACAACATGCTTGAGGATCTTATCAGAGAGACCCTTTATCTGCGCAGGCGTCTCGAGGACTACGCCACCTGGTGGGACAAAGTACCCAGCAAAGCTTGGTTTATCCGCGTGGCAAGTCACACACCGGCTCTCGATAATCGGCTTAATGTCCTCGACAAATGAGACCGTCTCTTTGACGTCCACTGCCGCAGGTGGCCTCGTCACAAAAGCCAGAGCGACCATCACCAATGCAGCGATTGGAAGTAGCCACGCGTTTCGATGGCCCTGCCCACGTAGGTTAAACCAATGCCGCACCGCCGCGCCTGCCACCGTAAACCCAACCAGAAGCGCCCAATTCCATTCGTGGGTATAGGTCATCGGATAATGGGAGCTGACCATGATGAACAGGACAGGCAAGGTGAAGTAGTTATTATGCAGGGAGCGTAGAGCGCCTGCCTTACCACGCGACGCGTCGGGCTGCTCACCTCGCGTCATCGCATCGACCATGTCCCGCTGACCGGGTATGATCACGAAGAAGACGTTCGCCGCCATACAGGTGCCCAACATAGCGCCAACATGGATGTACGCCGCTCGAGAGCTCATGACCTGACAGAGCCCATAAGCCATCCCGACGATGGCGAGAAAGCCAAGCGCCTGCAGCAGAAGCGGTCGCTCCTTCAGTGGAGACTTGCAGAGCTGATCGTATCCGATCCAACCACCGACAAGCGTGCCTACCCCAACACCCACAAGACCCGCCTTACCGAGCGCAGGTTTGGCTGGGTCCATCATCATGCCATCGGAACCCAGATAATAGACAAGGCAGAGCAGCGTCACACCGCTCACCCAGGTTAGATAGGCCTCCCACTTAAACCAGTGCAAGGTCTCCGGTAGCTCACCTGGTGCCTCTCGGTACTTAAGGACTCGATAGAACCCGCCTCCGTGTACCGCCCAAAGTTGCCCACCGATGCCACCATCCAAGCCCTCATCAGGATCCGGCGGCCGCAGATTATTGTTCAGCCAGTTGAAATAGAAGGAGGTCCCGATCCAGGCCGCGCCGACGATGACATGAAACCATCGGGCCAGCAGCTCAAACCATTCTTGTGCGTGTGCGATCAACCCTGGCCCCGTCCACGATCGTGTCGTTTATCGTACGTCTGAATACGCACAATGGTCAATCTTCGATGCGTTGTCGGATTCTGAAACTGGTTTAGGTATGATGGGCCACCAAGGATACACGGTAGGCGCGATGACTGACACCTCTACAGGAACCCAATTCCCCGGCCTCGTTGACCTGGCGGCCGAACGACTTGGCGGGCGAGCCCTCATCGCCAGCGATGAGTTCTTCGCCGAGAAGGAGAACCTCCTCAAACACGGACGCGCGATATTTTTGCCCGACGAATATACGGATCGGGGCAAATGGATGGATGGATG
>CALELH010000028.1 GCA_937902595.1 uncultured Myxococcales bacterium | reverse complement strand
GTAGGCTGGCCCGCGTCTTCGAGGAGAGTTGCGGTGCGCGCCAACAGATCCACAAACATTCCGTTGGGGTGGTCATCGCCCGCTCGGCACACGGCCTCGAGCACGAGAGCGCCAGCTCGACGAAACGTACGTCGTGCGTCCTCCATGAGCCGGGTCTTGCCGACCCCAGCCACCCCTGTAATCAGGATCGCGCCGCGGGCATTGGGCTCCTTGAGCATCTCAGCGAACGCCGTGATGCGCTCAAGCTCATTATTGCGGCCGAAAAGTCCTGCTGACAGTTGGTCATGAGATGGTGGTAACATGGACGCCATCGGGTCAGAGTGGTAAACACAACTCGGGTAGTCGTTCATAATTGAACACCCGTTAGAGTTCTTACTCCGTACCGCAATTCGAACGAGTTTCGCAATGTTCTGGTTATTTGCATTTTGCCTTGTTGCTTTTCTTACGGTGCCGGTAGCCGTCGCTCTCGCGGAGTCTTTCCTAGGTCGTATGGGGTCGCGTGACGTTGGCTTTTGGGCACTCGCACGAGGCGTCGGCGGAACGTGCCATGTCCCTTGGGGTCGTAGAGGCTCACCGATCATTCGTTTTGGGCTGCCCGATGGTGAGGCTAGGATTCACGCAGGTCGAGCACCAGGGTGGCGTCGATGGCGGGTAGAGCTACGGAGTTACCAAACATCCGTCTTTGGGTTTACCGCTAGAATTGTAACTCCCAGCGCCTCGCCTGTGCGGTGGCGCACGCCGGGATTGGCGACGATGGACCTGTTCCAGGAAGATCAGGAGTATTTGCCGGATTTCTCCATCGAGACGACAGATGAGAGCCTCATGCGATGGCTGCTTCGTCGACATGCGAGCCGTGATCTATTGGAGCATTTACAGGCAAACTCGGGTGCCCAAACCCTAGAGATCATCCTCGCGAATCAGTTGATTGTCGTGAGAGGGGACTCACCGAGGGGATGGACGATCGGCTCCTCCGTTGAGCACTTAGGGCCACCTTTGGTCGATATACTTCGACGGCTCTCTAGCGATCTCAACGAGCTCGCTAGCGCCATGGTCAAGACGGGGGAGATCGACGATCTCGTCGTCTGCTGTCCTGCGTGTGGAAACCAAGTAGAGGTTGATCCGCATCGCTGCTCTGGCTGTGGTGCGTACATGCACCGCGGCTGTCATGAAATGGCGGACGGCTGTACGAGTTTAGATTGTGAGTTCTCAGTGGACGCGTTGCCTACGCTCATCATCCCCGAGAATCTCGGCCTGGAACCTGATGAGGTGCCTGATGAATCGGGTTCAGAGATTCTCGCTCTAGAGGCTGCGACGATCGTAGAGATAGATGACGATCTAGATGTCGCGGCGGAGGCCTAGGGATGCCAAGTGGGCGCTTAAGGATTCTGATGATCCTGTCTTTGGTGTCGTGTCTGCCGCTCTTAGCCTCCTGTGGTGACGAAGAAGGCGATGGCTGGATTCGTGGCTCCTTGGTTATTCCGGAGTGCATTGATGGAATGACAAAGCGCTATGAGTGTGAGGACGGGACTCCTCGAGTTGAATGCGAAGCGTTTGATCTCAAAGCGAACTTCTTTGCTTTGCAGGTCTACCCAGATAACAGCGCTAAACTGCGCATGCAGTGGGGCGGCGCAGATCTGGCGACGACGGACGGATTAGTTTTGGAGATCAGAGACACCCGATCCATGCGCGGGAGATTATCTCAACGATTACCTATCGGTCTGGACGAGAACATAAGGGCTGGGCTCGGCCTCTTTAGTCGGTGTCCTGATTCAACCCAGAATTTTCAGTTGCTGGGGTCGATCGTCTTTTCACGGTTTGGTGTTGAGAATGGTGATCGAGTTACGGGCGAGATCGACGGATTAGAGGTCCGAGATGGTCGCAGTGGCGAACCTGGGGTTGTGCTCGGGTATCTGAGAGGCCGCTTCGACTTTCAACTCAAGGCCGGCCCACCATACCAGCGGTTTCAGCAGTGATGTTCACCGCGTCCCGAAACAGCCAACGCTAAATTGATGTTCTCATTATGAACAGCGCTGACATCCAAATTGGCACCTGCTTCGACCTCACGGTAGAGCGCCCCGCGCTTGGCGGTGATGTGATCGGGACAGCGCCCGACGGCCGAATCGTGTTTCTCCGTGGCGCAGCACCTGGAGACGTCGTCTCGGCGAAGGTGACGGCCGTTAAGAAGAAGTTTCTCAGGGCAGAGGTTCTACAGGTTACTCCAGGTCCCGATCGGAGTGAGCCGTTTTGCTCAAGCTTTGGAGAGTGCGGCGGATGCCCCTGGCAGTCGATTCCGCAGGAGACGCAGCGTCACGCGATAGATAATACGATTAGTCGTTCAATACTCAGATTAGCGCAGCCGGATGTTGAGGTGGCCCCGACCTGGTTCGATGACCGTTCGGATTGGCGCTCGACGACCCGTCTTCGCTGGAATGGGGCTCAGGTTGGATACTTTGCCTCAGGCAGCCATAGGCTTGTTGATATTGAGATCTGTCCTATTTTGGCCCCACCGCTTCCACGTATGTTGAGCACCGTCCGACGGGAGCTGATCGGCGTGGACGGACAGGGGACAGTACGCCTGACAGCTGAGCACGGAGAGGACAGCGGAACGGTCTCGATCGAACTTGAATCGGTGGAGAGCTATCAAGACACAAGTAAAGCGTTGCGCCGCTTGGTCTTGGAGCCAGAGGTGCATGGAGCGACCCTTCGGTGTCTCGGTCGACCGACTGTGTCGATGGGGGAGCCAACGAATCGCTTGGGGAGCGAGCAGGTTCCCCACCCGGCGACAGCCTTTGTTCAGGCACACCAGACGGGGAGTCGAGCGCTTGTCATAGATGTGATGGACCATCTGAAGGGCGCTCGCCATGTACTCGAACTGTATGCCGGATCCGGCAATTTTACCTTCGCCCTGGCGGGTCGCGATGTTCGCGTCACCGCGGTTGAGGTCGACAAGGCGGCCATCGGTCGAATGAAACGTGAGGCGTCCTCTCGGAAGCTAGAGCACTTAGTGACGCCAGTCTCTGCGCCTGCTCACAAGGCACCACCGGGGGAGTATGACTCGGTTCTACTGGACCCCCCGCGAGCCGGCGCAAAAGAGGCGCTACCAATGATTCACCGCACGGGGGCGAATCGTATCGTTTACGTCTCCTGCGATCCGGCGACCCTCGCCAGAGATCTCAGATGGCTGGTGGAAAACGGCTGGGGCATTGCGTATGTGCGCGCTTATGATCTATTCCCTCACTCAGGTCACGCGGAAGCCGTCGCTGTTTGTCGGCGATAGAGAACCGGGCGATATGGAGCGGACGATGAGTCGAGAAATGATTTTTGTAGAGTTAACGGTTCATGGGCTCGCGGTCGATCCACAGGGTAAGTCTCCGGTTCTCTTGTTACGGGACTCTCGGTCGCGGATCCTGCTGCCTATCTTGATCGGTGAATTCGAGGCGAAATCCATCCTGGCCGAGCTTGAGTCGCGTCGCGCCGCGAGGCCTCGAACTCATGATTTGGCGACCTCACTGGTGGGTGAATTGGGTGGTCGAATACTGAGCGTTGAGATCTATCGGCTCCATAAGGGCACCTTCCTGGCCCGGCTCTGCATTCGGACCGCAGATGGTGCTGAGGTGCGCGTCGAGTGCAGGGCGTCCGACGGAATCGCTATGGCGCTGAGGAGCGACGCGCCGATTCGAGTTGAGACAGAGGTGCTCACCGCAGCGCACCCGCTCGACGGCGCTGAAGTGGACCCATCGGAGTCGTCTGTTGGTTTCGTAGCGAACGATGACGCTCAAGGCAAGACACGGCTCCTCGCGGAGCTGGCGGAAATGGAGCCGAGCGATTTCGGCGAATTTGAGATGTAGTAACCCGAGCCTTGCGTCGGTGATCTTCGGGGTCATAGTATGGTCCCGCATCCTCTCCCGCTTGCAGGTTAAATGTTTAGTTACCTCCTACGCCAAGAACGAGCCGGCCTGAGCCTAGCGGCGCTCACCTTAGTGCTGGTTGGGTTCCTGGCCCCGGACGAGACAGGTCCACGAACCTGGCTGTTTCTCGGGGCGAGTCTACTCTTACCAGCGCTTTTGATTGGACGTATGCAGCGTCGCGCAGCTGCCGGATGGCTGGAGGAGGCCTGTTCTGCCCCAGGCGCCGGACGTCTTTATCTATTTGACTGTATTCTGGGGGTGGCTACGGCGGTGTTGCTTGGGGTACTTGGCGGCGCCGGTGACCTATCGGCGACAGTCGCGCTGACAGCGTGGTGTTTGGCTATCACCTGCTTCGCTGATCTCCTGGATCGGGCGCTACCGGATCCCCGGGTCGCGTGGTTGATCCTCGGCGGCAGCGTCGTGGTGTGGCTGACGAGTCCACTTTGGTTGGCCCCACTGTTCGGTCGCACCGGGTTGGCGCCTTGGTTGGCGACCTGGAGCATCGGTCTTCACCCGGCGACCGTAGTGTTGGCTGCCTTTGAGCAGCCCACACTACAGGATCCGGTGCTGTACCGATTGACCTTGAGCGGAGTGGTAGAGGTCCGGCCTCTCTGGTGGGGCTGGGGGGCGTTGACTTATTTGATCGCTTTCATCGGCAGCGCCGTACTTTGCTTTTTTGTGCGACGTCGCCCTTTGAACTCGCTATTGGGTTGAGAAAACAGGGTGACTCGGTTCATCCTCGTGTTTTGTTGGGCTCCACATCTCGGAGCCAAGGTTTTGGAGCAACCGCTATACATGAAGAAACTAACGTTAATCATTCTCTCCATTCTGGCGCTCGTGGGCTGCGAAAAACAGCCCGTTGCGGAGAAGCCTGTACCGAATACGGCGCCTACGGGGGCAGAGGGAGCAGCTCAGAAGGCCAAGCCTTCGACGCCTGCAGGATCGACCAAGGTGCAACCGAAGACGGCGAAGTCCGATGGCGCGTCAGGCCCTGCAGCTAAAGATGCTGCGAGTAACCTGGACAGCGCAGCGCTGGCGAAGACGGCTAAGAAGGCGGTCGATCGAGGCCTACGTTTTCTGCGGTCGAAGCAGAGCGAGAATGGCTCCTATGGGAATCATGTCGGTCTCACTGGCATGGCCTTGATGGCCTTTGGCGAGAGTCATCGAGACTATCGGTACGATGATGGGCCTTTCATCAGTCGAGCAGCGGACTGGGTTGCGAAGCAGGCGCGAGCGGATGGAGCGATAACGGGTGACGCGACCCACACATACAACACCGCTTTGGCGATCATGGGACTCCAGGCGGTCGATCCAAAGAGGTTCGCGAAGGAGATTAAGGGCGGTCAAAGCTTCTTGGTGAAGTTTCAGAGCGATGAGGAGCGTAAGTATAAAGAAGCGGACAAGTTCTATGGTGGCATAGGATATGGCGGAGATGAGCGTCCTGACCTCTCTAATCTGCATTATGCCTTGGAGGCCTTGAAGAAGACCGATTACGATCCCAAGAGTGATGTTTGGGCTAAGGCTCAAAAGTTCGTGAGCCGTTGCCAAAATCGAAGCGAGTCCAATGATCAACCCTGGGCAGGCAACGACGGCGGTTTCATTTACGCGCCGGGGCAGAGCTTTGCTGGAGGGACGACCAGCTATGGCGCCATGTCTTTTGCGGGTCTCAAGAGCCTCATCTTCACGCGCGCAGGAAAAGATGACCCACGCGTTAAGGCCGTGCTCCAGTGGATTCAAAAGAACTATGACTTCAGCCTACACCCGGGCATGGATACCACGAGCTATTTCTATTATCTCCAGACCGCCGCCGAGGCCCTCCGAGCGTACGGCGAGTCTAAGCTCAAAGACTCCAAGGGACGCACGAGGTCATGGACTCGAGATCTGACGGAGAGGATGCTTCAAATTCAGAAGCCTGACGGCTCTTGGGTGAACGCGAACAAGAAATACTGGGAGGGCAATCCCATCCTCGCGACGGCCCGATCGGTGATCACGATCAACCACGCTCTTCGCTCAGCTGACGCCCAAAAGTAGACCGTGCGCAGACCGCTCCTCGCCGTGATTTGCGGCTTGATGCTATCGCCCTGTGGGGCGGTGCTGGCGAGTCCTTTTGAAGAGCAGCCGTCCTCGGACTTAGCCAGCCAGAGGCTTCACTTCACGAATCAGTCAATCTCTCCTGTGGAAGTCGGGATCGGTCCGAAAGATAGAGCTGGCGTAGCGCTCACTGTCGATCGGTTCGAGAGGGGCTCTGCCCTCGTTCAATGCCTGACTTCAGCGGGTAGGCCTATGCCTGCACTAGAGGTCTCCATTGAGGGGCGAAGGACCCCACTTGAGACGACCCAGATCAACCTCAGCGACGGCGTGCCCGCAGTGTGGATCAGCAGCGCTAAGATGGGACGGGCTCGGCTGCAGAGCATCGTCCAGAGTGTCCGTCCTGGTACCCGTGTCGTCCATCGGTCCATTAAGGAGCATCCTCGTTATTTCGCAGGGATCCGGTTTGCTCGGCTGATCTTGATCGGCCTCGAGGACTTGGCGAGCCTGAGTGAGCAACAGCTCGATATTCTTTTGGCGACCGCCGCCAGCGGAGCGGACCTCGTGATCGCAGCGGGTGAGACGCGGAGTACTTGGAAGAGGCTCTCTGAGGTCACAGGGATCAGCGTCGGGACACCGGTCGCGCCTACGACGGAGCTCATCTCGAAACTACCACGAGTGACAGCGCTCAGGCCTCTGGGGATAAGGGAGCCCGCCACCCGCCTGTTCTCGGCCGGCGCTCAAAATTTGGTAGCCCAAACGCCCTATGGGCTCGGATCGATTCGGGTGGTTGGTGTCGAATTTAAGCACCTAGACACCGGGGCCCTGAGCCGGGCGCTATTGGGGGAGACGCCTGACTCTCTGGGAGATCTCATCGAGTGGTTGTCTAGAGGGACGGAGTTGACCTCGGGCCGAGGGAACACTTTTGGTGTGCATGTCCTCTTCGTCCTGGTCCTGCTTCCTCTCGGCCTTTGGTTTGTCAGGAAGAGGCCACTGCTCGTGTGCCTATATTGTCCCGTTTGGGTGCTGGGGGCCATCTTGGTTCCAGCGCATCTAGACGATCTCCAGTTTGTGAGCGGTCGCGCCGTCGTTGTGCCCGTGCCTGCGGGTCAATCGCCGCTCGTCATCGGGATGGTGGATCTCTCGCTTAATCGCGCGGGCAGTCACGTCTTATCTCTGGGGTCCCAGAGAGTTAGTCTTGATGATGTGCGAGGCGGTGGGGCCTGCTTAGTCGCCGGGCCCAATGAGACGGCCGTCGTTCTTTCTTCTCTGCCTGGTGCTCAGTACCGGTTCGTCTTTGTCGGGAGTGCCCAGGAGCAGGCGAGGGGAGAAGAGAAGCTAGATGTTCTCAGAGGGACGCCTGAAAGCGCCGCCCATGGCGCCATCCTTCGACGTAGGTCTCAGCCATTCTTTCTACGAGTTAATGACCAAGCCTTGGAGCTGGATACCTATCGTCTTCATTTGAAGGGGACCGGGATCTAGAACTGAGGTTC
>CALELH010000027.1 GCA_937902595.1 uncultured Myxococcales bacterium | reverse complement strand
GTCCAGAACTCCAGCGTCCAGAGCGCTCGCGTCCGGGACGGCTAAGACGGGCTTGTTCTCTCCTAATGCGGCTGTCATTGAACCAGCGAGGCTGGTGAGCACCAGGCCATCGCGCCCCGCAGAGAAGTCTCCCCCAACGGCCCAAACCGCGGGGGCCCCGGACACCGCATGCAGGGTGTAGCGATCGAGCCCTCGGAGGACCTCATCACGACGTCGACTCCACACACCGTCTGCATCGCGCTCTAAGACCAGACCTCGACCGCCCACGGCGAGGGCTCCTCCATTAGGTTGTACGAAGACCCCGTTTAAAGGGGGTTGGCCCTCAGGCGCGCCGTCATCTACGAACCGATCACCACTCAGACGGAGGATCTTCGCGCTGCGGGTTCCGCCGACCACGAGGACGTCACCGGCGTCGTTACCGTGCAGTGTAAAGAGGAGCTCTTCGGTCTGTGTTGGCACCCGAACAAGCGTCGCGCCGTCCCAGTGAAGCGCGACGCCGTCCTCGCCCACCATGTACACGTCGTCATCATCACGGCCCCAGACCTTGAATAGGTTTCCTGTGACTCCAGCCTCCGAGGTCTCGATGCTCTCCCACTCTCCACCGGCCGCCCGTCGAAGAAGTAGGCCTTTTGGTCCCCGAGTGCCATGGGAGCCGCCCACCACCCATGTCGTGCCGGTCGCGCTGGACCAGCCACCCCAGAAGACGGCCCGATGATCCGTATGACGGTATTGGACACGCCAGCCGTCCTCCATGCGTTCTAGAATCCTGCCCCCCTCGCCTGCCGCATAGCGTGCTCGGTCTTCTACTCCCCAGATCCACCAGATCGTCCTGCCTTCTTCGACGGGTTCGTACACCAGGCGAGCGGAATCAGTACGTCCAATGAAGCCACCGATCTCTCCCCGGCCTCCGCCACTAAACCAGGCCTGGCCATCGGAGCCTTGCCAGACACTCAGGACAATGGGGAGCAGGTCACCCTGGGCGGCCCTCAATCCAACAGTCGCGGTTGGAACTTGAGCCGCATCAGCGCCTTCGGGCGTGACCACGTCGCCGTCGCATCCAAGGACAGCGAGCGTCATGATTACAAAGGCGCCTGTCTTAATCCCTCTCAAAGGGGCTCCTAGCTTCTTAGGTTCTTCTGATTTTGCCGTATTGGAGGCCCTCCGCGCAAAGGATTCGATGCGTCTCATGACCATAAGTACACCATAAGGGTAGGAATAATGCTGAACTGTGCCCTCACGCGGGTTCGTTGGCAATGAGTAATGCTAAGCACGTTTTGGTCGAAGTGGTTGAAAATACGCGGAAACAGCTAATTGGCTTGATATTCAGAGTAAAGTAGTCATAAAAGGGGGCGTATGCTTTGAGAGAGGGCTCACTTATGCCGCATTTTGTACTCACCGCTAACGCTACACTGGATGGAGCGGCGGTTTTTCTCCAGCCCGGCCGAGCGTGGTCGGGCCAGATCGACGGTGCGGCGGTCTATGACGGCCGTAAGACCGCCGAGGACGATTTGGCTTGGGCCAGGACCCAAGAGCGTTCGCTGTGCGATCCACATCTTCAGAAGGTCAAACTCAACGGTGACGAGATCGTCTTGGTGGACCGCAGATCTAGAATTCGTTCCGCTGGGCCTGATGCGCTCCTGGTGCGCCTCGGTTATCTGCCGGCGCCAACCGAAGAGGAAGGCGGCGCACATGTATCGGTATGACGAGACGGACTTTCGAGTAGTCCAGGAGAGGGCCGAACAGTTTCGTGGCCAGGTCGCCCGACGGCTCAGTGGCTCCATAACGGAGGATGAGTTTAAGCCGCTCCGCCTTCAGAACGGCCTGTATATGCAGCTTCACTCATACATGCTTCGGGTCAATGTCCCCTATGGCCTTTTGTCGGCTGAACAGCTTCGGACCCTGGCGGATATCGCCGATGACTATGACCGCGGTTATGGCCACTTCACTACCCGCCAGAACATTCAGTACAACTGGACTGATCTCGAGGATGTCCCAAAGATTCTAGACCGACTGGCTAAGGTCGGCATGCACGCTATCCAGTCGAGCGGAAATTGCATCCGTAACATCACGTCGGATCCATTCGCGGGCTCGGCGGCGGATGAGTCCGTTGACCCGCGGCCCTACTGTGAGCTGCTCCGTCAGTGGTCTACGTTCCACCCTGAGTTCGCGTTCTTGCCGCGCAAGTTTAAGCTCGCGGTCACTGGGGCTGAGACCGACCGGGCAGCGATCGCCTTTCATGACATTGGGATTCGCTGCTTCCGTGATGACGCAGGAGAGGTGAGGTTCGAGATATGGGTAGGCGGTGGCCAGGGTCGAACCCCGGTGATCGCTGAGGTGATTGAAGAGGCCCTACCCGAACGAAGCTTGCTGGCGTATGTCGAGGCGATATTACGCGTCTACAATCGCTTTGGTCGCCGGGACAACAAGTACAAGGCCCGCATTAAGATTCTGGTTCAGTCTCTTGGCGCTGACGCCTTTAGAGAGGCGGTTCAAGAAGAGTTCGACGCCGGGCAGCACGAGGCGTTAGACCTCGAGCCAGCGATGCTGTCGGCGCTACGGGACCGGTTTGAGTGGCCTGTCTATGAGACGGCCCTGGATGATGGAGCGCCCACAGAGTTACTCTTGGATAACGAATTCCGTGCTTGGTATGAAGCCAACACGCGGGACCACCGGGTGCCAGGGTATCGGATCGCTGTGGTTTCCCTTAAGGTCTCCGGTCTACCACCGGGCGACGCCACATCGGCTCAAATGCGGCGCCTCGCGGAGCTCGCGGACACGGTCAGCCAAGGGCGTGTCGTGGTCACCCATCGCCAAAACTTGGTGCTTCCCGACGTAAAGAGCACGGATCTATACAGCGTCTGGAAGGTGCTTCGCGAGCTTGGCCTCAGCACCGCCAACGCGGACCATGTCACGGACACCATCGCGTGCCCTGGACTCGACTACTGTAATCTAGCCAATGCGCGGTCCATCGATATTAGCCGTTGGATAGAGGATCGCATGTCGAACATTGACGCCGAGGAGGAGCTTGGGCCTATCAGCCTCAATATCTCCGGATGCATCAACGCGTGTGGTCATCATCATGTCGGCAATATCGGTGTGCTTGGGATAAATAAGCTTGGCGAGGAGTTCTACCAGTTGATGCTGGGCGGAAGTTCAGGCCTTGATGCAAGCGTAGGCAAGCTGCTCGGACCCGCGTTTGGTCGAACTGAGATCGTAGACGCTGTGAGTGTGGTGCTCGAGACGTATTTGGCCCAGCGGTCAAATCTTCACGAGCGATTTATCGATACATTTCGTCGGGTCGGTGTCGACCCGTTTAAGGAGGCGCTGTATGGAGATCATCAAGGATCGACAGCGATTCGTGGACGACTGGCTCAAGCTGCCGTGCCACAACGACGCAGCGCCTGACGCCAAGGTCCTTATCGACCTTGAGTCCTACGAGGCTGGCCGCGCATATTTTGATGGTCGGTCTGCACCTTGGGGGATCGCCGTCGACGGAGACGTCGATTTGTCGCGCTTGACCCATCTAGTGTCGCGGGTGTCCCTCATCTCGGTGAACTTCCCCAAGTTTACTGATGGTCGGGGCTACAGTGTCGGGCGTCTCTTGAGGCAGCGATATGGCTACCAGGGGGAACTGCGGGCTGTAGGAGATATCACCCGTGACCAGCTCGCCTATCTCGAACGCTGCGGCTTTAACGCCTTCGAGTTAAAGGCGGGCAAGTGTCTGGATGAGGCGCTAGGCGGCTTCGATGAACTCGCGACCCTCTACCAGCCCGCTGCCGATCTGGTGGAGCCGATATGGCGCCGGCGGCTGAGCGGCTAACCCTGATTGCCCCCTTCTACGGGAAGACCAAGCTCTGCCCATCGCAGGATCCCTCCCTTCATTGACGCACAAGCCCGGAGCCCGCGACTCTCCAAGAGAGTAGCGGCGCGGTCGGACCGTCCACCGGACCTACAATACAGAACCACCGGATCTGTACGACCCCAGGACGCAGACACCGACTCTAAGCGATCCATGGGGACATGTTGGGCGCCGGCTATGCGACCGTCAGGACCATTGAGCTCGTCCAAGGTGCGGATGTCGACCAGGCGAACGCTCTCTTCTCGGTTTGCGACCCATAAGGCAGGGAGGCTTGGGGCGCCCGTTGGCGTACGGCTTATGGGCACTTCAGCGTCGCTGGCGTGAGGGCGATCCGCTCCAAGTTCGTCCGCCTCGAGTAAGCCGCAAGCGAGGTTTGCAGGCAAAGCCCGGTCAATATGCCGAGGGTACGCGAGGTTAAGGCCATTCATGATCGCCACAAACTCGTCCTCTGAGCGACCGCCTCCCAGACGAGGGTTGTAATTACGCTCCTCTCTAATAGAGCTGACGGTTCGGCCACGATAATCGTGAGCGGGATAGACGAGGGTCTCTTCTGGTAGGGAGAACAGCTTGTCTCTCACAGACCGGTAGAGCGTCCTGGGGTCTCCCTCCTGGAAATCAGTGCGACCGCAGCCTCGTATCAGCAATGTGTCCCCGGTGAACACATAGGGGTGATTGGCCGCTACAAATGAGGTGCACCCACCTGTGTGGCCC
>CALELH010000026.1 GCA_937902595.1 uncultured Myxococcales bacterium | reverse complement strand
TGAAGAGGCCGACCGACGACAAGTGCCCGCTTTTGTGGTTTTTAGTAATAGAACTCTGGCAGAATTGGCGACACGCCGCCCATCGGACCGGGGAGAGTTCCTCGAAGTACACGGCCTCGGCCCAAGCCGGTGGGACAGCTATGGTGAACGTCTTATCGCGACGATCGCCGAAATCTCGTGTCAGATCGAGGGCTGAGCCTTCCCGTATGGTGGCGTCCCTGATATTGACGCTGAACGCGATAATGAGAGATGAGGTTGAGAATGTACGCTGAGCGCCGACGTAGGCTACTCGATAGAATTGGAAGATCCGTGGCAGTGTTTATCGCCCCACGTGAGGCCATTCGTAATGACGACGTTCACCACGACTTCCGCCAAAACTCCGACCTGTTTTATCTGACGGGCTTTGAAGAGCCCTCTGTCGTGTTGGTGCTCTCCGCTACAGATCCGGATAACCCTAAGTCAGTTTTGTTCCTCCGGACACGTGACCCAGAGCGGGAGATTTGGGACGGCGCTCGTCTAGGTATTGAGCGCGCCGTCAGCGATCTGGGCATGGACGAGGCCTATCCCATCGAAGATCTTGAGACAAAGCTAGGCGAGTTGGTCCTCGGATCGGAGAACCTTTACTACGATCTCGGCCGGAGCGATCGTGAGTATAACGACGAGATCGTCATGACGGCGTTCACGAGCGCGAAGCGTCGCAAGCGGCGCGCGAACGTCGTCCCCGATGGAATCCAAGATTCGTCTCCCTTCATTCATGAGATGCGGCTGTTCAAGACGGCCGAAGAGCTGGAGGTGATGCGAGAGGCTGCTCACCTCACGTCTATCGGTCACAGCCGAGCGATGGAGGTCGCGGGACCAGGCGTCTGTGAGTTCCAGGTCGAAGCGGCCATGGAGTTCGAGTGGCGAGTTCGTGGCGCTGAGCGTAACGCATACCCGTCCATAGTCGGCAGCGGACCAAACGCCTGCGTACTACATTACCGAGCTGGTAAGCGCGCCCTTCAGGACGGTGAACTCGTCCTCGTCGACGCTGGCTGTGAGCGAGGATATTACGCCTGTGATGTGACGAGAACTTGGCCGGTCAGTGGACAGTTCTCCGAAGCGCAACGCAAGGTCTACGCCATTGTCCTCGATGCCCAGAAGAAGGCCATTGACGCCTGTCGTACAGGCTCCACGATGGTTAAAGTCCATGACGTAGCGACCCGTGTCCTCGTCAAAGGGCTCATCGGTCTTGATCTCCTTGAAGGCACCGTCGACTCAGTGATGGAAAACGAATCGTACAAACGATTTTACATGCACCAGACCAGCCACTGGATCGGGATGGATGTACATGACGTCGGGACTTATATGACCGATGGCCAGCCTCGGAAGTTTGAACCAGGCATGGTGCTCACCGTTGAGCCTGGCATCTATATCTCCCCCCATGACGACACGATCCCGGAGATATATCGAGGGATTGGGGTTCGCATCGAAGATGACATCCTCGTCACCGAGGGGGCGCCTGAGAACCTCACGTACCAGACGCCCAAGGAGATCGACGAGGTCGAAGCCTTGGTCGGCTCTAAGCCCCTAGCCCTATAGGCCTGTCGATGCCCGTTGACGACTTCGCCGGAACAGCGACCGCACGCGCCGGAGTAAACATCGCCCTGGTCAAGTATTGGGGCAAGCGAGATGTGGCCGCGAACCTACCAGCGGTCGGCAGCATCTCGATGACCTTGGACGGTCTAGACACGAGAACCACCGTCCGCTTCGACTCTGGCCTGGACACCGATCGTTTCATTCTGGACAGGGAAGACCGACAAGACCCACGCGTCTTCGCGGTTCTTGACGACATTCGCGCCCTAGCTGGACTCGAAGCTCGAGCGGAGGTCTTGAGCACCAATGGCGTACCCACAGCATCGGGGCTCGCCAGCTCTGCCAGCGGTTTCGCCGCGCTCACCCTGTCTGCGTGGGCCGCAGCGGGTCTCCCAACCCACAACCTAGAGAGTGAAGATCGATTCCTAGATATCGTCCGGAGAGGGTCAGGCTCGGCCCCACGGTCTCTACTTGGGGGGCTCGTCGAGCTCCATCGTGACTCAGGTCACCTTGAAACCTTGTCTAGCCCCACGGACTGGTCACTTAGAATGGTGGTCTGCCGATTGACTCGAGGCCAAAAAAAAGTCTCGTCGCGAGACGGTATGCAACACACAACCGACACAAGTACCTATTACTCCACTTGGGTGAGTGAACACCCTGCTGATCTCGTGGCGGCGAGGGCGGCTATCAGCGCTAAAGACC
>CALELH010000025.1 GCA_937902595.1 uncultured Myxococcales bacterium | reverse complement strand
GCAGAGTTTGTCGTTGATTTGGACGAGATCATAGAGCCCATGATCGCCGATCCAGACGTGGACAATGATGACGTCTCGAAGCGCTACACCCATGACACGATTAGGCCGATCTCATACTACGGTGGGACGAAGCAGGTTGACCTTGGCTTCGTTGGCTCCTGCATGGTTCACAAGGGGGACATGAAGATCATCTCCCAGATGTTGAAGAACATAGAGCGGCAAGAGGGAACTGTCACCTTCAAGGCGCCCCTCGTCGTTGCGCCGCCAACCTACAACATCGTGAACGAGTTGAAGGCTGAAGGGGACTGGGATGTTCTTCAAAAATACGCAGGCTTTGAGTTCGATGATAGCGCCCCTAAGAGCAGCCCTCGGACGGCCTACCAGAACATGATGTATCTAGAGCGGCCTGGCTGTAACCTCTGCATGGGTAATCAGGAGAAAGCCGAGAAGGGCGACACCGTCATGGCGACCTCGACGCGCCTCTTCCAGGGCCGAGTTGTCGCGGACAGCGATGCTAAGAAGGGCGAGTCTTTGCTCGCCTCCACACCGGTCGTCGTCCTGTCGACCATCTTGGGACGAACACCGAGCATCGACGAATACATCGCGGCGGTCGAGGGCATTAAGCTCACGAGTTACGCACCTCCAGTTGCAGAGCCCGTTAAGGCTCCTGAGCTGCTGGTGATTCAGTAAGACGTAGAGAGCGGCCTCAGCCTCGGCGAGCCCCTGATAAATGAGTACGGCAGGTCCCTCTGGGTGACGACCACACAGGCATCTATCTGGACCTGATGCCGGCAGTAGGGAGAGGCGCTGCCCTTCCGGTACTTGCGCCACCACCTCCGACGTCTATATCCTCAGATATGCATTACTCTCGAATGGGCCAGGCGCCCACTGGATTACTCGCCGTACTCGTTTGCCTTCTCAGCCTCACCCTAGGGTGTAGTGAAGACGGTGAGGGGACAGCTTCACTGCCTGATATGATGACTGACGCCGCGCTATCAGACGGCGGCGTGTCAGGAGACGCAGGCGCATTGAGCGACGGGGCGGTCTCGACAGACGCTATGGTGCTGGACGCGGCGGTCGACGCTACAGCGGACGCTACGGTGGACGCTACGGTGGACGCCGCTGTGGACGCTGCGCTTGTGGACGCGGCGCCGGAGCCCCCATCGGGACCTATCGAACCGCCAGAGGGGACCGATGGTACGCCGGAGGAGCGTGATTTCGATTGGGCCGGAGTAGGGAACACCTATGTATCTGGGCTGATACCCAGAGCGAACATCGATTGGTCACAGTCGCCCCGCTACGGAAGCGTCCGAGTGTTGCAGGAGTCAGAGAGCGAAGAGTGCGTCTGCTATGATGTCGACTGCTCTACGTGCAGTCGGGACGAGTGTAGCCCGATGACATGCACCTATGACCTGAACGGGGATCACACACTCACGAAATATCATGTGGAGATCAGATCCCTCGCCGACGAAGAACACATCGTCACCTTCGAGGTGAACATAAGCGCCGATCCGCCCATCGCGTACACGAGCATCGCTGATGTCCTTGGCCGCATCGAGCGGATGCCGGTCGCCTACTGGCATGGACTCAAGATTATCACCGAGTTCGGACGGGGGATTCAGTTTCTACACGGATCGTATTTCAACGGTGCGGCGGCATATGGAAGCATGAACTATATTGACACTCAGACCGCTGAGTTGCCGACTCTACTCCATGAGTTGGGCCACACATTCGAGCAGTACACTCGGATCGGAAACCCGCCGGCCCTAGAACCTCAAAGCAACATCCTGGATCCGGTTTGGCGACACGCGATTCGAAGCGATAACAACCGCACCTCTCGGTATGGAAACAGCAATGAGTGGGAAGACCTCGCCGAGTTCGCCCGGATTTACGCGATGGCGTCCGTCGATGGTAGCTTGGCCATGTTGCAGGGGCTCTCGCCCGAGCGATATCGAATCTGGGAGAGAATTCTGCTCAACGGTGCCAGCATCGCGCCCTAACTGATAGTTCGCCGCGCGCTCCCTGGAGCGAGTCGACTATAGCCCGCTCAAGATGTCTCAATGGATGTGGCCAAGACCGCTTGTAGCGTCCTTCCTCAGCTTTGAAGGACCGAACCTCCATTCGCTTTACGGCTTGATTCGGCGCGTACAGTTCAATACCAAGGGCCTATGCAGACACATGTACGAGACCGAATACTCCAATTGACCAAGGCTGATGCTGTGGACAGCGTCGAGCTCATACAGCCGCTGTGGAACAATTACGGCACCTTAGCGCGAGTGCTTCTGCGCGGCGGTCTCTATCCATCGGTGATCGTTAAGCACATTAAGATCCCTGAGGAGTCACAGCACCCAAGGGGCTTTACGGGATCTATCTCCAGAGACCGTAAGGTTCGTTCGTACCAGGTCGAGACCCATTGGTATCAGCACCAGAACAAGCAGGTCCCCTCTGCATCACCTACGCCCGAATGCCTCGATGCCTTCGCTGAGGGAGGGGAGCTGTTTCTCCTGCTCGAAGACCTGGCCAACCGTGGCTATGTGGAGCCGCTCTACGCTGCGTCCTGGGCTGAGATCACCGTCGTGCTGCGTTGGTTAGCGAACTTTCATGCGCGATTTCTCAAGGACCCGGCGGAAGGGTTGTGGCCCTGCGGAACGTACTGGCACCTGGCCACGCGACCAGAGGAACTCGCCCAAATCGAGGGGAGCCGACTCCACCGCTTCGCGTCATTACTGGACGCCAGGTTACGCTGTGGAGGCTTTCCGACCCTAGTGCACGGCGACGCAAAGCTCGCCAACTTCCTCTTCACCTCCGACCTGACAGAGGTAGCCGGTGTGGACTTCCAATACGTTGGTCGCGGGTGCGCGATGAAGGACGTGGCTTACTTCGCAGGGAGCTGTATGAGTGGACTCGACTGCGAGCGGAGAGAGCCGGAACTCTTGGCCGTGTACTTCTCGGAGCTCTGTTCGTGTCTTCCGGAGGAGATCGATGGCGCCGCCCTTGAAGCGGAGTGGCGAACGCTCTATCCGGTCGCCTGGGCGGACTTTCAACGGTTTATGACGGGCTGGAGCCCAGGCCACAAGAAGCTGACTGAGTACAGCGACGCCACTACAGAGCGCGCCATCGAAGGGATAACGGAAGATCTGATGGAGGCGGCTCGGACCGCCAGCCTGGTCGCGGGACGATATATTCAGGCTCAGCGAGACCGACCCCTACAGGTGGGCTCGAAGGGCTTTGAGAGTGAGGCCGCCGACGTCGTCACCGATATCGACTTGGAAGCTCAGGCTCTGATCCTCGACGTCTTGCGACCAACCATCGATCGATATGATCTGGGTCTACTGGCCGAAGAAGGAGACGAGGATGGGAGCCGCCTCCTGAAGCACGCGTTTTGGACCGTCGATCCTCTGGATGGCACCCAGTATTATGTCGAGGGCCTATCGGGATACGCCACCTCAATCGCCCTCGTGGGCCAAGATGGCCAACCGATTCTAGGTGTGGTCTATGATCCGGTGCGCGAGGATTTGTATGAGGTCGTTAGGGGACGTGGTGTCACGGTGAATGGCGCGCCCTTGGGACAGATAACAGAGGGGGCGGGACCGACGCGATGGTTCGCCGATCGTAGCTTACGAAGCCATCCTGATTTTGAGCGTTTTCAGGCCGAGTACGAGATTCAGTTTATCGGTGGCGCGGTGATGAACGTGTTGCAGCTGCTCACCCAGCCGAAGAGCTGCTACGTCAAGGCGCCGAAGAAGGCGCTCGGTGGTTGCGCTATCTGGGACCTCGCAGCCGTGAGCCTAATGTTGACTGAGCGGTCGGGTAGCGCGTGCACCTATGATGGGGGCGCTCTGCATCTGAACCGTCAGGAGAGCGTCTTTTTCAATGACGTTGGCTTGCTTTTCACCAGCCCCGATGTGCGGGTCGAGGTGCTCCGAGAGCGACTCCGCGCGCTCCCGTCAGCAAATGCCTAGGGCGAACGCCGGGCGAGCACTCCATTCATGGGGTCCAGTCGGGCGTAGAGTCGTTATAGCGTGAGGGGCGCCGTCGGAACGGCTCAAGGCGGTGTGCGGCTTGGGGGGTCTTAGACGCTCAATAAGAGCGTAGAGGGCACCTTGATTGCGCTATGCTGAGTGGGGGGCGGGGGAAGTAGCCAGTAGGTGTGGGTCAAGCCAACCCCCTTAAGTGAGACCTCTCCACGCTCGGCGAAGCTCATGTCTGCGCCGGCGGCGTCTCTGAATTGTTTGGAGACGTGGACGCGTCCTGGTTCGCCACTGGACTCCAAACGTGCAGCCAGATTGACCGACTCGCCCCAGAGGTCGTAGGCAAACTTTGTCTTCCCGATGACCCCAGCCACAACAGGACCTCGATGGAGGCCGATTCGGAGTTGGAGACGATGACCTGATTCGACGCTGTGCTGCTCGATGATGTCCATCATGCCTAAGGCGCAGCGGGCCAGGCGTTCCCCGTGATCTGGCCGAGTCTTGGGGACACCCCCTGCCACCATATATGCGTCTCCGATGGTCTTGATCTTCTCGACCCCGCACTCCGAGATGAGGTCGTCGAAGCGGTCGAACACCTTCGCGAGTAGGGCGACGACGTCCTCCGCGGGCATGGAGGCTGCGAGCGGCGTGAACCCAACGATATCTGCGAAGAGCAGCGAGACGTCCTCGTGTCGTACGGCCTGCGTCGTACCTGTCTCAGCCAGCTCTTCAGCGATGTCATCGGGAAGAATCGCGCGGAGGAGTCGGTCTGATTGGGCCTTCTCTTCTGCGAGCGCAGCCTCTGACTGGGCGAACCGTTGATGCATCATCCCGACAAGAATCAGGGTGACCACCATGGCGGAGATCGTAGAGCCTTGAGCCGCACGGAGTTTGTCTACCGGGTCGCTCAAGTGCTGCACCATCGGCTCTATATCTAGGTAGATGAACTCAAAGAAGAAGAAGCTTCCCAGGGAGAGCCCGACCAGGGTGACAGCCCAGGGCCACTCAGAGGGTTTGAAGGCGAGCACTCCAAGGGCGGCGCCAGGTATCAGCCAAATGTGGGTCGGCGCGCTGGAGCCCAGGATGGTAGCGAAGTACGACGTGTTGGCGGTCATGACCGCGACCACAAGGACCTTCGCGAGGAGGTGCCGGCCACGGCGATTGAGCACGTATCCGAACGTAAGCAGGCCCAGAGCGACCAAGTTGGTCTGGAATTGAGAGCCCAGCCCAAGGGCGATAAGCAGGGCTAGGATCGGCACTTCAATGAGACCCAAGACAAGCAACGTCGTGTTGAGGAAGCGTATGTATCGGGCGTCCGTGCTCGGCGTTTCGGCGGCGACCCCTGAATCGATGAACCAGGTCAATCTCGCTCTGAGCCAGTTCATTCTTCTCCTCTCTGGCGCAGACCTGCGAAAGACTCTCATACGGGAGCGAACAAGCTATCACACTTCATTTGGGCAGGACACGACGCGACCTTATAGACGTAGCCCCGGTCACTCCTGGCGCGCTCGCCGGAGAACAGTTCGAGTGGGAGAGAGCACCGAACCGATAAGTGAGCTCAGCCATTGATGGTCAGTACCTCCAGATGCGCCGTTTCTGCCGTGGGGGCAGAGAGCCGATGACTCAGCGTGGCCGACGGGCAGATCTAATGAAGGCTTATGGACTCAGGCGCCCTCACTCGTCACTAGCGCACTGGTCCAGCAGGTAGGCGTCCTCGGCGTCTAAACAGCGGAAGGTGTAGGTGCAGACCCCCCGGTTATCGCTCACTCTGCTGTCTGTAAACTCCAGCTGATACTCGGTTCCTACGCGAGCCCCCTCAGGGCATGGCTTCCAACATGCGTCGGGGTTGGGGCAGTTATTATTCCGCGACCATGGTGACCACAACCCCTCGATGCTTGGGTCCTCGCAGAAGACGGAGTCGGGGATGTTAAACGAGTGGAATCGTTCCTTGGCGGATGCGGTAAACGGCATCGTGATCTGCCACCTCAAGGGGATCTCCGGTGGGTTGTATTGCAAGAGGAGCTGCTCTAGCTCTCGACATGAGGTGCCCGTAGTTTGTGTTCGCTGCGCGACTGACATCTCGAGGGCACAGGCCTCTGCTACGCCGTCTAAACGATCGAGAAAGATGTTCATGTACTCAATCTCTGTCCGTCGCTGTTCGTTATTGCCACAGGCATAGGCTGATGGATTCTCGATGGCGTCTTCCAGAGCGTTTCTTATCCCGACTGCCTGATTCAGGTGGTCCCAGGCCGATTCGATGAGACGAATTGATTTCTGGTCGAAACCGGGTAGGCAGATCGATCCGTCGGCGATGCGGCCATAGGGCCGAGTTACGTATTGAAAGACAACGGGCTCGTGCTGGGCGACCTCAGCCGGGAACTCTCGGGCATACCTAAACAGCTCTTCGGCGGTCGAGATGTCCGGTAGCTCACCACCGCCACCGGTCCTATCGATGATAATGGTGACCTCCCGCCCTTCGAACTGAGAGGCGATCTCTCGCTCGATGCTCCCATCCGCCGACCCCCATAGCCCAAAGCTAGCGGAGAGACGGTTAGAGAGCTCTTTACGGTCCGATTCACTCGTGGTCGCGATGGACAGAATGACGAGCAGCTCCCCTCCGTAGGTGACCTCCTGAACGAATCTATCCCCACAGCGGCTCTGAAACTCGAAGGGGTTCTCTCTCAGCAGGTCGCTGTAATAGCGACTCAGCCCAACCCCGCTCACGAGGGCTTCGCTACCTGTTTGAACACGTACACGAACCCAGATGTTGAGGTCGTACTCGCTGAAATCCCGGGAGCGGGCCATGCGAAAGCGATTAGAGAACCCAAACCCCAAGAAGCCGGCGCTGATCCCCACGTCGACCCTTAAATCTGCGCTTAGCTGCTGTCGTGACTCGATCTCCCGGAGCTCAAACTCCGTGTCTTGTCCGTCAGAGGAGTCCGTTAGACCAAGGGTACATTCCTGGAGTAGCTCGCTCCGACGAGTGTCGTGTCCTAGCCCAAGTCGAACGACGTCGCCGGGGTTGGCTAAGGGATACTTGATGTCGCCTCGGAGGGCAGGTGGGATGAGTGTCAGCTCTTCGCAGTTCAAGGGGTCATCTGGAGTCGTCGCGTCGTAGAGTTGGTTGGGGGGGACCCCCGCGTCAGAGACGATCGAGACAAGGGCGTCCTGAGGCTGCTCATCGGGAGTCGACAAGAGGTCTGCGCACCCGCTGAGCATCACGCTGAAGCAAACAGCTGTCCCGAGAAGGCGCCAGCGCAATGATGGAGAGAGCACGCTTTGTCGGAACCACGCTGCCCAACGCAATCGAGGACCAGCCCCTTGGTTCTGGTCGTCGGCAAAGGGGTAAGTGAGCCGTTGCGTGTTTGACGTGTTCGGTGAATATCGGACGTTACTGCTCATGATCATGCTCCCTCTTGATTACAATTACACCTGTTGAGCGCTTGGTTGAGGCTCCGTAATGTTAGAAACGTGAGCGGGTGAGTCTGCGCATATCCGTTCCGGAAGCATCGAAAGAAAGGAGGACCGGCTGCAGTCTGTTGAATTCGAGAAGCGTCCCGTCAGCACCCTCTGTCTGATGTGGAGGCCCCCACCAAAAGGCTCGATTCTGACTGGTGAAGCGGCGGGGCTTAATCATGCTCAAACCGCCGGCGGCTGGGTTCTTCTTGACCCATCACACCAAAAGCCGTAAGTCCACGGGACACAGGGGTTAAGTGTTTGACGACGGGGGGCTCAGTGAGAATACAGATCCTAAGCGTGACGTTGGCGTTTCTATGGCTAGGCTGTAGTGATCCGATGGCCGATGACATGGCTGAAGATTCATCCGGAACGGCTGGAACTGGCTCACAGTTCAAGGCTGATGAATGGGATCGAGTCAATGACCCTGAGCGCTTCGTGCGCTATCTCGATGAAGAGTTGGTCTACACCCTGTCCGAGCTGCCACTGGAAGGCGAGGCGGTGAAGAAGGCCTGGCCTGCTTCCTATTGGCCTACCTATGAAGACAGCACCAACGTGCGCTGGCAGGGCCCGGATACGCTGAGCCCTATGGAGAAGTACGACGTCGTCTTCAATGGGTGGACTCCGCCAGAAGGCTTCATGGAGCTGCGTCCGCGTGGGGGCTCCTGCGCGACGCCCTTCGACCCTGAATACTATGAAGCCCTGGGTCCCGCTGCCCGATGGATGTCAGAGAATCGCGG
>CALELH010000024.1 GCA_937902595.1 uncultured Myxococcales bacterium | reverse complement strand
TGTGGGTGGAGTTCCCGCGTCTGGATCTGGCTGAGGTTGTGGATCATCACCCGGTACACAGGCACCGCCGCCGCCCTGTACTTGATAACATTCGGACCCTGGCGGGCAGTCCTGCGGGCTGGCACACGCTTGTGAGCAGAAGGATGTCTGGCCATCACCAATACAGAAGCCGCTGGCGCATTGAGAGCTGTTCTGGCAGGCCTCACCGTAGCCTCGGCCTGGCTCATCGCCGCCCCCAGGCGCCGGCAAGCAGATGCTGAAGATCTGACCATTGCCACCCCTCACATCCTGACACGCCCAGCCTTCGGGACACCCAGCGCCACACTCGCGAGTGCAGAAGGCGCTCCCGTCTGCTCCACGCGCGCAGAAGAGCCCCTCCGGGCATCCACCGACGCCGTCACCACATGGGTCACCAATCGCCCCGCCACCGGCCTCGTCCTGTTCGACACAGCCCCCACCTAAACACCGTTGCCCGTCGGGACAGTCGGCGTCATTTTGGCAGTCAGCTTGAGCACCGGAGGGATAGAGATTGCAGACACCTTCAATGTCATCCCGATCCAAGGTCGCGGCCCCATTGCCACCAAGGTACGCAGCGTACATGGTCGCGCTCTGAAAGGGGCTGTGATTCAAACCGAGCTGGTGTCCTGTCTCATGAGTGATGATAGAGACCGCATCAACCTGACCTGCGTTCACGGCGTTCGTCGTCCAGCGATGGTCAATCCCGTTGAAGAGGATGTCGCCGTCGCTCGCGTTGTTCCCGCTAAATAAGCTGAGAGTGACGCCGATGGTCGCCGCTCCGCCAAGCTCCCTCGGACGTTGATTCCGGTCATAGAACCAGATGAGGGTGTTCATGCCATCACCCACCCGGTACCCATTATTAGTCTCCCCACGAAACTCAGACCTGAATCCGCTGCATTGTGGGTTCGTCCAATTAGCGTAGCTCGCCTGAATCGCCGCGAGGGTCGTGTCACGACCCATCTCCTGAGAGCTCGCAGTGTTGACTTGATAAGGAACAGGCAGCCTCCAGCGAAAGCCGGACGGCACGAAGGCGATGGCCGCCGAGGTCATCAGAAGAATGAGGCTCCCAATGAGGAAGATCTGCGTGCGTCGGGAGGTCATCGGACACCCCCTTCATCGTGACTTCCTTCGAGCGCAGGCTCCGCAGGTCTCAAGATAGCCGTCACCTCACCCAGTAACCTCCCCTGGTCGAGCTGAGGGCTGGGTCGCGCCCCCACAACGTAAAAGGAGAGGCCGTCGAGGTGCCGGTGTACCGTCGCCGCCGGCCCGGTGCGATCAATCTCAAAGACGCCCTGAGCCAGGCCAACCACAAAATGAAGCCGCCTTTCGGGGTCATAGTCTAGGAAAGCCAAGACCTCCGTGCCGGGCTCTAGGCGCGCGTTCCCAGACAAAGTCATCCGGAGCTCGCCCAGCTGACCGCCAAGCTGCTGAACCGTGATCTCTCGGGGGCCGTCACCGAGTAAGTATTCAACCACTCGAATATCGGTGCGTGTGTAGATCTCTCCGCGTGGTCCACGCTCTGGGACCGCATATTGTGCCGCGACATAGCCACGAATGACGTGTACTGACTGCGCCGCGAGCTCTGCGACCTCAAGCGGCTTAACGACCGTCGCGGACGCTGTCGTGAGGCCACCCAGAGCGAGGGAGGCGGACACGATGAGAGTCATCAAAAACAAAGAAATTCCATCGACGCTTTGTCGAAGCACGCGGTCCCCTTTCGCACAGGATCTCAGTGGTGACACTCTGAGATACGCACAGGTTAGCACGCAGATTAAATCAGTACAGCATTGGAGACAGGGACAGGCGCCTGATAAGTTCAGGCAAGACAGAGAAAATTCTGTTAGAATGCGCCGCCCGCTGTTCCTGGGCGATCAATTTGGGGGGGCCCTTATGATTCGACGTCTTCAGTTTCCAACGTTGCTCAGCCTGTTCGCCTTAGCGCTCAGCGTGGGCTGCGCTGACGCGCCGCTTGAGTCAGCAGAGCAACAGGAGTGGCTCGACGAGTATGGGGCGCAAGGTCCCTTCGAGACGACGGGGCCAGCCGGTAAAGAAGACAACGCAGGCCGCCCTGGCCCGCAGGCCTCATGGGACAATGACGATTACCAGGTCTGGGAGATCCGACATGGCTGGTCCGATGTAACGGACGAGGCGGGTCTGGCCTGGGCAAACAACAGCGGACTGAACTGGAACGAAAAGTACGCGGCTTGGCTATCAGGGCTCGAGCAAACCGAGCAGCAGGTATCAATGCTGCCAGCGGCGATCGAGCCCATGCCGGGGGTGTGAGGGTCGATGTCAACGTCGCTCATCGG
>CALELH010000023.1 GCA_937902595.1 uncultured Myxococcales bacterium | reverse complement strand
CATCGAGCCAGGCGGACGTTATGAGATCGAGCTAGAGAAGCCCGCGACCCCACGACATTTCGGCGTGAACTTGGTGTTCGAGGGGGGCGGTGGCTTCTTTCCAGCGGTGCCGATGTCCGCGTTCTTCAATCATGATGAAGGATCACACTCCGTGTCCATGAATGAGACCTCTGTGGGCGTGGGCACCGTAGAGGTTTTACTGGGCCGCCACCTTTTCCAGTTCTTGAGTATCAATCTGTCTCTTCTAGCGGCTATGTCTGGGAGCGACGCGGTTCAGTATGCGCCCGCAGAACCCGGGTATGACGCCGACTATTATTACCTGGGCCTGGGCGTCGTGAGCGAGATCTACCTCATGCCCCACCGCTCTCCGGGGCCTCTCTTATCGGCTGGTTATTTCAGGGGCACCTACTCCTTGGATCTCGATCGTGTCCAAGAGCGTAACCCTGGCAGTGACGAGACGGATCACACCCTGATCGACTCTACGACGGAGTCGGGCGATTTACTCAGGTTTAAGTTGGGGATTCAGTGGAAGGCGGACAACTACCCTAGCGTGTCTCCCGGCGTAAGGTTGGGGGTTTCGTTGATGACGCTCACCGATGGTTCTGGGCGCCAAGCCGGTGGTTTTTTTGGTCTCGACTTTTGATCTGAACTCATTGGAATAGTTAGGGTTCGGGCCGTGGTTTAGCCACGTGAACAGGGACCTATCTTACATCAAGTCACTTGACCTAGGCGACGAGTCATCAGACCATCGGCGTCAGATACAGGTACGAGGGACATTGCAGGAGGAGAATAATATGATTCGCATTATGATTACGTTCGTGGCGCTCGGTGCTTTGGCGGCGTGTGGCAGCGCACCTAAGACAGGTACGGGGCCAGGCTACCCAGGATGGACAGGGCACCAGAGTGGTCCGGCTGCATTCGATGGGAATAAGGCGCTCTACGCCGTAGGAATTGGTAAATCGCGAATGACCAACCTGGCTCGGACCGAGGCTTGTGAGAAGGCGCGTGTCGAGCTTGGGAAGTTCATCAACACAAAGATCAACGCGGCCTTCCAGGGCTACGCAAGCAGCGTGTCTGACGGAAAGAATGAGAACGCGGGTAAGAAGGCTCAAGAGGGAATGGTCAATCGGGTAAAGATGAACCTCTCTGGTGTGGGCTGCGCAAAGATGTTCAAGGCGATGGACACGGGTGAGTGGTATGCCCTCGCTAAGTATGATGCCGCGTCGGTCAAGGGCATCCTGGCCGACATGAAGAAGCAGTTGGCGTCACTTGATACCCTCGACCCTCAGAAAGAGGCGAAGATCAACGCGCTGTCTGACAAGTTCCAGAAAGAGATCCTTGGCGAGTAATCAAGCCTGACTGATGAGGTATCAGGTCATCGGTCCAGCGCCGGTGACCTGCTTTCATGATGTTCTTATCACCATCACCAGCCAATTTTCTCCACGCCCTGTGGCTGGTGGGGCTTATGGGGTGCGCCGGTGCGCCGTCCCGTCCCGAAGGACCTCCACCTCCATCCGAGCGAGAGTATCTATTAGGCTTTGGTGAGTCGAAGCTTACAGGGACAAACGATCTGCGCCGGGTCGATGAGGCTCGAGAGCGCGGTGACGCGAGCATTGGCCGCAAGGTGAGCTCGCGGCTTAGATCCGTCTTCAAGTCCAGGACGCGAGACGTGGCCGGTCGGATCGACCGTAAACTTGAGGAAGAGTTGGTTATCACGAGTCAACTCGATGAGTCTCTGCGCGGCCTCATTGTAGATGTTCCCAGCAGCCGTAAGTGCGCGTCTGGGCGATGTGAGATCATGAGGATGTTAAAGAGGAGTGAGGCGCGCGCTGTGTACGATCGAACCTTGCAAGCGGAGCTGACTGATTTTCAGCAACATGGAAAGAAGGCCTTGAGCAGAGGCGCTGACCTCTTCGCCTTTGCTGGTGATTATAACTCAGCGGCGTCCGCCTACCGCAGCGCCGTGACCTCTCTTTATCGAAGACGATCTGTTGATCCTAGAGCGCAGCTAAATTTGCCTCAGCCGAGCGCTGACCTGTGGTCTAAACTGAGTAAGGATCGGGCGCGCCGATTGGCGCAGACGCATCTCACGATATTGCCGCTAAAGAGCCTGGAGTTTCGGACAAGTACGACTCTGGTGAACACGCCGACAGCGTCGGGCCAAGTCATTAAAGACGCCTCTTTAGAAGAGGCCATTCGCCAAAACCTAGCCGGCGCAGTGCGGAGCCTCCGGCTTAAGACAGAGGTCGCCGATCGCTGTCGTGCTGGGGTTCAGTTGATCCCTTCGGCAAAGATGAACTGCCAGATTCGCAGCGGCTTTCATTTCTGTAGTCTTGAGTTGGGTGGCGTCTTGGCCACCTGCGCGGGGGCGTCGAGAGATGTTAAGTTCTGGGTCGCCGACAGCGGTCTCCGTGGCGCGACCCAAGGAAATAATTACGAGACGCTTAGAGATCAGCTCCTCAAGAAGTTGAGCGATCCGAAGATGACGAGTCGGCTCGCCGCCCAACTCGGAGCTCATTTACCGGTCCAGAAATAGGGAGGAGACCTCATGTCACCCGTCGTATATTGGATGCTCTTCTTTGCCTTGGGCTGCGGCCCTAAGCCGGGCGTTCTTCCCAATGTTGATGCGCCAAAACCGGAGCAGCGAGTTCAGGTGGTCATGGGGCCGGAGATCGGGCAGCCCGATAACCAGATGCCTGAGAGTGTGTACCGGAACGACGACCGTCCGGGAGAGGGGGAGCCCAAGAGCGCCGCTCCTGAGGCTCAGGTGCCTGCAGAGGGTCAGCAGGGGTCAGTCAAGGTGACGGTAGAGGTCGAGTCCTATGGACAGGTCAGGAGAGGCCAGAAGACACCTCATCTGGCCGGTCCAGTACTGAAGGTGGGCGCTGTAGACTTCAACGCGGCTAATCATTATGAGGCGCAGCGCGCTCAAGCCGGTGACCAGTCGACCGTGTTCGTCTTCTTCGCCACCACATGTAAGCCATGTCTAGCTGGGATTAAGAAGTTGGCGTCGGCGGCCTCTCGCTTGAAGTCGGCGGGGGTTACCGTAATCCTCATCAACTCTATGGAGACCTCAGATGTCATCGCGCCATGGCTCAAGAGTCACGGTGTCCCGTCTGATTTCACGGTGATGTTGGATGAGTTCGGCGGTGACTGTGATCGTTTCGGGTGTAAGCAGGGGACTCAGCTCATCTTGCCGCTCAGCGTCGTGGTCGATGAGCATGGGATGACAAAGGCGATCTTTCGCCAAGAGGGTCCCGACTTCGTGGAGCGAATCCTGGCGGTAATTCAGAAGAAGTAACTCATTCGTATCGGTGTTCCACATCTCTAGAGGGCGTCTCGTTGACGAGGTGCCCGCGTGTGTCCCTACGGCTTTATTGTTCCGTACCCGCGAAAGCGGTATATCCGCACTTCTTTCTTGAGTGGTTTCTTGGGGGACCGATGATCGAGGCTCTACAGCAGAAGGCGGCGACGCTCATCGAGGCGTTGCCGTATATGCGGCGATTCGCCGGAGAGACTCTCGTCGTTAAGTACGGCGGGCACGCCATGAGCAACGATGAGGCGGCGGTCAGCTTCGCTCAGGACCTCGTGCTCTTGCAGTCCATCGGCATTAAAGTCGTCGTCGTCCATGGCGGAGGCCCCCAGATCCAGACCATGTTAGACCGCGTGGGGATTAAATCGACGTTTAAGAACGGGTATCGAGTCACCGATGAAGCGACGATGGAGATCGTGCGGATGGTGCTGGTGGGTAAGGTCAACCAAGAGATCGTGTCTCGGATTAATAAGGTCGGTGGCCGGGCCATGGGCTTGTCTGGCGCGGACGGCGGCCTCTTGATTGGTCGTCAGGTCACCGTCGGTGGAGAGGACGTTGGGCGGGTCGGCGTCATTGAGCAGGTGGATGACTCGGAGATTCGGCTCCTCACGGATGGCGGCCTCATCCCTGTCATCGCGCCTGTCGCTGTGGACGCGGACGGCGAACCTCTCAACATCAACGCGGATCTCGCGGCGGGCGCTGTGGCCGCTCACCTCAAGGCGCGCAAGCTGCTGCTTATGACCGATGTGGATGGCGTATTAGATGCAGACGGACAGGTGATGTCGACGCTGGAGAGCGCGGACATAGGTCGCATGATTGATGACGGAACTTTGTCTGGGGGGATGATCCCTAAGATGAAGTGTTCCGCTGATGCTGTCGCCGCTGGCGTGCGCAAGGTCCATATCGTCAACGGGCGGATTAAGCACGCCATGCTGCTCGAGCTCTTCACGGACAGCGGCGTCGGTACTGAGGTTATCTAGTGCCTTGGTGGATCTACTTTTTGATCGGGTGCCTCTTCTTCGTCGTGATGATGATCTTTCGGCGAATCTGGCCCGTGATTCATGGAACGGCTAGAGGCGGAGATACCCGGGCCCAGCGCATGAATCGCTGGAACACCTATCTCGTGCCCATGATTAAGCCGCACCTCCAGGACCGCTGCCTCGTCGGTCTCGCGGGCACCTTCACCAGCGTGACCGAAGGAGAGGCTATGATGGTCGGCACGTGGTCACTCATGCCTACGATGCTCCCAGATGTGGACTACATCGCTCTGTCTCAAGTACTCGCGGAGACGGATGAACCACAGGTTATGGGGTTTGTTGAGGCTG